>JBBQRI010000008.1:0-29103 GCA_038214915.1 Chthoniobacterales bacterium | reverse complement strand
AAATGAAGCGCCAACACTGCCTAACGTGCTAGTTCGCCTTCAACCGTACGCGGTATTGAAGGAAATTGAAGACGATCGAGGTGCTACGTGGAAGGGTGGGCGCGGCGCGCCGGAGGCAAAGTGGAACGGCAACGACTGGGTGGCCGTGTGGCATTCTTGGAAATGGGGCAACGAAGATCTGGTTATCTACGAGATCGCAGACGACAAGATCAAACGCGAAGAGAAGATGTGGCCGGAGGTGGTGAAGTACTTCGATCGCGACTGGAAAACTCGATTTTTGAAGAAGTATCCAAAGGAAGCGGACGATCATTACACATTTGTCTCCGACGATCCCGATTTGACGAATTTCGAATTTAAAGGGGACACGCTGTTGCTCGACATTCGGGCCGAAAACAAGCCTAACCTTGCCCCAGGTCCGATTTGGAGCGCTGAGTTGCGCGCGGTCTGGAACCTAAAGACCGGGAAATTCGACACAGTCGATTTCAAGCCTGGCGAAATCGGTATTCGAAAGCCGGAAGAGTAACGCATCCGGTTTTCCACTCGCCGACTCTTTTCAGCACGCGTTACTTCGGAACACATCGACGCCGGTGGTTTCAGCCAGAAGCACATTTGGGAACCAAAACCGGGATTTGGGACGAATTACTCAAGGGGGAGGATTATCATGTTGGAAAACAGCAAAGCATTCAGTGGATTCGCGGCGCCGGATATCGCGAAGGAGAACAAGTTCTACAGCCAGACGCTGGGGTTAAAGACGTCGGAGGACCATGGCCTGCTCAGATTGCATCTGACTGGCGGCAATAATGTTCTCATTTATCCGAAGCCCAATCACGTTCCGGCGACGTTTACCGTTCTCAATTTTCCGGTGGACGATGTCGATCGTGCGGTCGACGACCTGACAAAGCGCGGCGTGCGATTCGAACATTATAATCAAGGTGACTTAAAAACGGACGAGAAAGGGATCATGCGCGGGAACGGTCCGACGATTGCCTGGTTCAAAGATCCAGCGGGCAATATTCTTTCAGTCCTGAAGCCTGATTGATTCTGTGTTCTGCATTTCCCGAAGGCGTTAGCAAGTCGATCCCGGTGGCCGCGACCGGCAAAGATTTCGGGTAGGTTTCGCCAACGAAATTGACGATGCCGGACTTAGCTCGGCGGAGACAAGTCGTTAGGCTACGAACGCGGCGCGCTGGGTTTGTGAGGCAATTTCGCGACAGCGAATTAAGAAGTAAGATCACTCCATGTCGAAATTGCGGACGCTTGACCGGCGGAGAAGGCTTTGGCTGTGCGCGCTGTTAACGGTGTGTTCGATCCTATCGCCCGCGCATTCGCAGCTTGTTCCGGGGACGATGGATGTGCATTGGAACGAGGGTTCGGAGGATTGCGTCAAGAATCCGCAGCCGCCGATTCAGGTGCATCGCTATAACGCACAGATTTTCATCCTGCGCGAAAGCTTGTGTGCAACCTACGAGGCACCGTTCATCTATCTCTTGATTGGAAAAACCAAAGCGCTGCTGATCGACACGGGTGCTGTGACTGACACAAAGATCATCCCACTGGCGCAGACGGTGATTTCCTTGTTGGCGACGGAGGGATCAAGGCTGCCTCTAATGGTCGTGCATACACATGGCCACCTCGATCATCGGTCTGGTGACGATCAGTTTCGGGCCTTGCCGGATGTGGAAGTAGTGCCGACGGATCTTGAGAGCGTGAAGAGCCGTTTGGGCGTCGCTGACTGGCCAAACGGTATCGGCCAGATCGACCTCGGCGACCGCGTGATCGATGTGATACCGACCCCGGGACACTACGCCTCACACGTTGCCTATTACGATCGGCAGACCGGACTTTTCTTCTCAGGTGATTTTCTCTTGCCGGGGCGACTTCTGATCGAGGACACCAACGCGGATCTCGCAAGCGCGCGGCGTGTAGCTGAGTTCGTCGAGCAGCGGCCAGTTACTTACGTGCTTGGCGGCCATATCGAGCTGGACGAGTCCGGTAAGACCTTTTTGGGCACGCGATATCATCCCAACGAGCGCCCGCTACAATTGACCAAGCAAGACCTGCTGGCGTTGCCCGGGATCGTGAGCGGATTCAATGGTTTCTATGCTAAGCGTGGCGTGTATGTGCTCATGAATCAGAACCGCATCCTGATTCTTTTTGGGGTTGGGGCGGTTATTTTGCTCGTAGCAATAATTCTGATAGTGCGGGCGCTCTGGCGCTGGTTGCGTTCGCCGGCGGCAGCGAAGTGACCCTCGCGGCAGCAAGCTCTGTTCCGAAAAGGTAGATCATAACAATCCGCTCGTCTTCGAGAAGACTAACCCGCTTTGGGAGACGATGAACAAGGAGCGCTTCCGCGTGACGGCCGAGATCTGCTACTGCTCTACACTCGGCGAATGCTGGACTCTGCGTGGCGGCGGTTTAACCGCCGGCACGACAACCGAGACCCGTCGCTGCCCGACTCCGTCGGCGATTACATTCCAGCAGTAGTCAGCGAGTTCTGGCCTGACTACTGACGCTGTTGCGTGCGCAGACACAAATAGCAAAGCCTCCAGCGGCACTTCGACGAAATCAGGAGTTTTCGCCATTGTGCGCTTTGTTGGCGACAGCTCGATCCACGTCTTCCGACGTCGGCAGGTCTGGATGCGCGCCTTCCATATCAGTGGCAGCAGCTTTGATGGTGGTTCCGGTGGAGCGGATAGCTTGCTCGATTTTCTTTTCAGTCGTTGCCAACGGATCGTAAGAGACGTGTAACGCGCTCTTTTCTATTTTGGTTTCGATTACGCCGTCTAACGCTTCGACCGCATCAGTTATCTCCTTTTGGCGGACGGGGTCTCCGAGTTCCTCGATTTCAATTCGAGCGGCCATAGTTTCGCTCAGACTCGAATCAGCTGGGTCAGGTTTGTTCTTCATGCCTTCTACACATGTTCGTGCGAGGCACGGTGACTTCGTGTATTCGCCACGCAATTGTCACGTCAATTCGATCTCTCAGGAAAACAGGAAAGCGTCAGCTCGATCTTAGCTGAAATTGGCCAAGGCTGCCTGGCGCGCTAGTTTGAAATTACCGCGGCCATGAAATCGATTCAGGGTTACCACCTTATCAGGCCAGAAGACCTGCACTGGCGGCCGTCGAACTTAATGAAAATTCCAAACGTGGATTATACGGAGCGCACCGGCAGCGAGAATCTCGGCACACGGCTGTGGCGATTGCCGCCCAAAAGCGCGAACACGCTGCACAAGTACATCCGCTCGGAGGAATTTTATTTTGTGCTCGAAGGCACGGGCCGCATGCGCGTCGGCGACAAAACGTTAACGGTGCCGAAATACGGAGGCGTGCTGGTTGGGCCGGAGCAGTTGCGCCAGGTGTTCAACGACACCGATGACGAAGTGCTGTGGCTCATCGTCGACGCACCGGAGGAACTTGAATTTCTGCAAGGTTCGAAATCCAAGATGGACCTGTCGCTCATTTATCCAGTTGATCCCAAACAGTTGCCTAACGAACTCGCCGGCGTTGACTGGCCGCGGAAGAGTTAATCGCGGCCCCACGAAACAAACACAGGAGATTCGCAGATGGAAATTAAGAGAATTGATTCGCAGCCGACGAGCAAAGGTCCGGCGGAGTGGTTCACAGGTTCAGTTCGAATCCAACCCATGTTTGAAAGCCCGGAACCGGCACGTGCGCGTGGCGCGAGCGTCACGTTCGAGCCGGGTGCACGCACAGCCTGGCATACCCATCCACTTGGTCAGACGTTGATCGTCACGTCCGGTCTTGGCTGGGCTCAACGTGAGGGCGGACCAGTCGAGGAAATCCGGTCAGGCCATGTGGTGCGGTTTGAGCCTAACGAGAAGCATTGGCACGGCGCGACGCCGACGACTGCGATGACGCACATTGCGATTCAAGAAGCGCTCGACGGCAAAGTGGTCGATTGGCTCGAACATGTCACTGACGGAAAATATCTCTCAGGAACTCAGGAAAGCAGGAAGAAGAGTTAGGGTGTCAGAATCCGTTATTCACGCGCTTCGTTGCTGCCTCGCAGTTTTGCGGTCTATCTCCGAGACCGCACTTCCTCGATTCCTGGGTTCCTGATTTCCTTAGACATTTACATGAAACCGGTGCGAGTGGAGGTGAGCGACAAGATGCAGAAGGACTATGTCTATTTCCGCACAAAACCGATGGGGCGCGCCTTCCGCCCCGGATTCACGCCTGAGCTGACGCCCAAGCAAATGCTCGAGCTCGGCGTGTTCGGCGGAAAATACATGACCGATTGCCGGAAAGAATTTCCTGCGAGCTGGTTCAAGCGCGCGAAGCTTTCGCCGGATCGACCGCGCGCCTCGCTGAATTATTTTGGCGTGAACGCATCGCAACCACTAGCCGAATGGCGGCGCAAAGGTTGGATTCATCCCGAAGACCCGCGCGGCTGGTTCCAATGGTATTGCCGATACTATTGCGGGCGCCGCAGCCAAGATGACTTACGGCAGATCGCGCGTTGGTGCGCGGTTCGGCGGCATGTCGCGCAGTTGAAGAAAAACTGTAAACCGCGCGATCTCAATTGCCGTCGACGGCAGCGCCAGGCGTTGCTGCATTGGGCCTACGATTCGCGAAGAATCTGATCACAACGATCTCTCAGGCTGCAACGGATGCGAAGCAACGGCCAGGCTTTCCAAGCAGGAACGCAGGAAAACCAATCAATTTGTCGCCTCGTTCCTGGGTTCCTAATTTCCTCAGATGTTTCTTCGCTAAACGCGTCGCTGGATGCTGATGCGTTCTTAAATAAGATTCATGTATGCAACCAACTACTTACAACGCGAAGGCCTATTCCGCCGCCAGTGAGACGTCGCCGCTAACCTCGACGACAATCCCGCGACGCGATCCCACTGAGCGCGACGTGCAGATTGAAATCCTTTTTTGTGGCATTTGCCACTCCGACCTTCACTCAGTTCGCAACGAATGGAGCGAGTTCATGGCGACGAACTATCCGATCGTTCCGGGTCACGAGATCGTTGGCCGTGTAACCAAGGTCGGTTCGGCCGTTACCAAGTACAAGCCAGGCGATCTCGTCGCGGTTGGTTGCATGGTCGACTCCGACAGGACCTGTCCAAATTGCAAACGTGACCTTGAGCAATTCTGCCCAAATATGACGCTCACTTTCAATTCTCCGGACAAATACCTTGGCGGCGCCACCTATGGCGGCTATTCCGATAGCATCGTCGTCGATGAACATTTCGTACTGCGACTGCCTCCGAATCTGGACATCGCTGGAGCTGCACCGCTCCTCTGCGCGGGCATCACCACATACTCGCCGATGCGCCACTGGGGCGTCGGTAAAGGCAAGAAGGTCGGCGTGGTCGGACTCGGGGGCCTCGGTCACATGGCCGTGAAGTTTGGTCGTGCGTTCGGAGCTCACGTCTCTGTATTCACCACATCGCCTAACAAGAAGGAGGACGCGCTCCGCCTCGGCGCCGATGAAGTCGTCGTTTCGCGCAATGCCGATGAGATGCAAAAGAACGCGGGCACTTTCGATTTTATCATCGATACGGTGTCGGCCGATCACGACATCAACGCCTATCTCAACTTACTCGGGGTTGACGGCAATCTTACGTTGGTCGGCGCTCCCGCAGAGCCTCTCGATGTGCCTGCGTTTAGCCTGATCGTGCGGCGTCGCAGTTTCTCCGGTTCCGCCATTGGTGGAATCGCCGAGACTCAGGAGATGCTCGATTTTTGCGGCAAGCACAACATCACCGCCGACGTCGAAGTGATTCCCATTCAGAAGGTCAACGAAGCATATGAGAGATTGCTGAAGTCGGACGTGAAATACCGGTTCTCTATCGACATGGCATCTTTGAAATCGGAGTGACAATAGGATTTTGAGTCAACTAATAATTGCCGGAAGAGCGATCAAATTATGCGTGCAACTGTGATGTATAGCGCTGGTGACGTTCGGATTGAGAACGTGCCCGATCCGCAAATCATCGAGTCGACTGATGCTGTCATTCGCGTTACCCGAGCGTGCGTTTGCGGGAGCGATTTGTGGCCCTATCAAAAAATGGAGCACATCGAGACCGGTCGCGTGATGGGGCGCGAAGCGATAGGTGTGGTCGAAGACGTCGGCGCAGAAGTTCGAACGATTAAACGCGGTAATTTCGTTATCATGCCGTTCGCGTTCTCCGACGGCACATGCACGTTTTGCCACGACGGGCTTCAAACGTCGTGCATCCATGGCGGATTTTTCGGCACCACAGAAATCGCCGGAGCACAGGCCGAAGCCGTGCGGATTCCTTTGGCAGATGGAACACTCTTTCCGCTAGGCGCGCACGCAGACGACGCGCTTATGGCAGCGCTACTCACACTCTCGGACGTGATGGGCACCGGACACCACGCCGCGATTATCGCGAAGGTGACACAAGGAAAGAGTGTGGCCGTGGTCGGCGATGGAGCCGTGGGATTGTGCGGTGTCATTGCCGCGAAGCGACTTGGTGCTGAGCAGATCATCATTCTGGGACGCCATGCTGATCGCATTGCACTCGCTAAGGATTTCGGTGCGACAGACGTCGTGAGTGAGCGAGGCGACGCCGCGGTTGAGCGAGTTCGCGAACTGACTGGTGGCTACGGCGTCCACTCGGTGCTGGAATGCGTCGGGCTCGAACAAGCGGTAAATACCGCGATCAGCATCGCTCGTCCGGGTGGCGCGGTGGGACGCGTCGGCGTTCCGCAGGAGCAGACGATTCCCGGATCCGAGCCAGCGTTTTACAACAATGTCACGGTCGGCGGCGGGCCTGCTCCGGTGCGTGCTTATATCGAGGACCTCTTGCCGGACGTTCTTGCGGGAAATATCGAACCCGGTCGCGTGTTCGATCGGACCGTCGGTCTTGACGGTGTTCCAGACGGGTACCGCGCAATGAACGATCGGGAAGCCATCAAGGTGATGGTTACGCCCTGATATATTGTTAACAAATACCACGTCGCAGAATGAAAAAGCGCAAACTTGGAAAGAGCGGGTTGGAAGTGTCGGCGATTGGACTCGGATGCATGGGAATGAGCTTTGGGTACGGCCCGCCGAAAGATAAACAGGAGATGATCTCGCTGCTTCGCGCAGCGGTGGAACGCGGAGTCACATTCTTCGACACCGCCGAAGTTTATGGCCCGTTCACGAACGAGGAACTTGTGGGCGAAGCTCTCGCTCCCGTTCGCCGGCAAGTGGTGATCGCCACGAAGTTTGGATTCAAACTCGATCCCAACAGCGGTCGCTCCAGCGGTGTGAACAGCCGGCCAGAGCACATAAAGGAGGTCGCCGAGGCTTCACTTGAACGACTCAGGACGGACTTTATCGATTTGTTCTATCAACATCGTGTAGATCCCGACGTGCCGATTGAAGATGTGGCCGGCGCGGTGAAGGAATTAATTCACGAAGGAAAGGTGAAGCATTTCGGACTTTCTGAGCCAGGAGTGCAAACGATCCGTCGTGCGCATGCAGTTCAACCGGTCACGGCAATCCAGAATGAGTACTCGCTGTGGTGGAGACGCTCTGAAGAGGAACTGCTGCCAGTACTCGAAGAACTTGGAATCGGATTCGTTCCATACAGCCCCTTGGGTCGCGGATTTCTCACTGGAAAAATGAACGAAAACACTACGTTCGACAGCACCGATTTCCGCAACACACTTCCTCGTTTCACACCGGAGGCTCGCAAAGCCAATCAGGCGTTGGTCGATTTGTTAGGCGAGATCGCAAAACGAAAGAACGCGACAGCTGCTCAGATTGCGCTGGCATGGTTACTGGTGCAAAAACCGTGGATTGTTCCAATCCCGGGCACAACAAAACTGAACCGGCTGGAAGAGAATGTTGGAGCGGTCGAGATCGAGCTGACGCGAGATGATCTGCGCGATATCGAAAGCGCTGCGTCACAAATCGAAGTGCAAGGAGCCCGGTATCCCGAGCACTTGGAGCAAATGACAGGACTCTAGGTAAGAGTAAGAAAGCATTCCGGTTAGTGTGCGAATTTTCCGACGCCGTGTTCAGGAAGAAAATACATTGCCGCCGGTAACGCGATCATGATTAAGGCAAGCGGCGCGTAGATGAACGCGACTGGGATGGCAGCAACGTAGATCAGAATCGAGATAAGATTTTTGCGCGCCATCTTTTTGTTCAACCGGTCGAACTCCGGTTCGTGATGATGCCGTGCAATGCATGCGCGCAGCAAAAAAAACGAAATCGCGCCTGCGGTTGAGACGGCGGCATAAAGCGCGACAGGAAATGGCAACGCGTGATTGTCCCCGAGATAAACCGTGACCCACGGAATGAGCGAGAGCCAAAAAAGCAGATTGATGTTTGCCCAAAGGATGACCGAATCGACGCGGCTCACGAGATGGATGAGATGATGATGGTTGACCCAGTAGATCGCGATGATGATGAAACTAAGGACATAAGCGAATAAGGTTGGCCACATTTTCGCCAATGAAGCAGGCGTTGGATCGTGCGGCGCTTTCAACTCCAAGACCATAATCGTAATGAGTATGGCCATGACGCCGTCGCTGAACGCTTCGATTCGGTTCGTTTTCATTCGGTGGCAATTTTAACAAGACTTCGGCGCACGCTATGCGTTGCGAAGAAGTTTTACGATCTTCTCGATGGTATTCCAGTTGCGTGTTGTCGCCGAGACACCCAGGAGCTTCTCGATCTTGCCGAGATAACCGATCGCTTTCATCTGGCGTCGATACAGACCCAGGATGAATTGTTCTCGGATCGCAATAACTTTCAGGAGCCACTCATCCTTCGACGGGAGGTTGAAAGGCAGCGGAGGCGGCGTTGCAATTCGTTTCGCGGCCACGCTGACGAATCGCGTGATATCCGGTCCTGACGGTTGTCCTGCGAACGGATCCTTTGACGCGAGTTTGATGATGTCGCGCTCGAGACAAATCATGATCTCGCATTTGAACGGCAATTTCTTCGCGATTGCGGCACGCAAAGCCGATTCACTGACATCTTCCCGCACAACGAATGTGCCGACTGCGCCGATGTTAATCACGCCAAGTTTGGATAATTCACTCGCGATCACTGCCGGTTGGCAACGATTCGCTTTGCCGACGTTCACCCCGCGCAAAAATACGACACGGCGCATTTGGAAGTGATCAATAAGAGGTGGTCAGGAATGGGTTAGCAACTCTCTTCCCAACGAATCTTTTTCCACTAGACTGCGCACGTGGAGCTGAACGGTCAGGCGCTCACTCTGGAGCAAGTCGCTGCAGTCGCAATTGGTGACGAGCATGTTGCAATCTCGCCACCAGCGCGTCCGCGCATCGCTGCTTCGCGCAAGGTTATAGAACAAATTGTAGCGCGCGACTCCGTGGTTTACGGAGTCAACACCGGCTTCGGCAAACTCTCCGATGTTCGAGTGCCGCAGGACGAACTGCGGCAACTTCAACTGAACCTTGTCCGTAGTCACTCCTGTGGAATTGGCGAACCGCTTTCCGAACCCGAGGTGCGCGCAATGATGCTGCTCCGGGCGAACGTGCTAACGCTCGGCTTCAGCGGAATCCGTTGGGATGTCATCGAGTTGCTTTGCGAGATGCTAAACCGCCATGTGCACCCCGTTGTTCCGGAAAAAGGATCAGTCGGGGCAAGCGGCGATCTCGCGCCGCTTGCTCATTTGGCATTGAGCGTGATCGGTGAAGGCGAAGTATTTTTTGAAGGTCAACGGATGGCGAGCGCGGAAGCGCTGCAGCGCGCAAAATTAAAACCTCTCGAACTGGAAGCGAAGGAAGGTCTGGCCTTGCTCAACGGCACCCAAGCCATGCACGCGGTAGGCGGGCTGGCGATTTTGCGCGCACAGCGCCTCGCACGCGTGGCCGATGTGTCCGGTGCGATGAGTCTCGAAGCGCTCAAAGGCACGCCCGTTGCATTCGATTTGCGATTGCAGGATGCGCGGCCGCATCCGGGCCAGAAAGCCGTGGCCGAACATCTTTTGTCGTTGATGGAAGACAGCGAAATCCGTCAGTCGCATCTCGCCGACGATCCACGAGTGCAGGACGCATACAGCCTGCGTTGCATGCCGCAGGTGCACGGCGCGGTGCGCGGCGCCCTCGCGCATTGTGAAGATATTTTACTGATCGAATCCGCGTCGGCGACGGATAATCCGCTTGTGTTTGCCGAAACCGGTGATGTGATTTCTGGCGGGAATTTTCACGGGGCGCCGCTCGCGTTCGCGTTCGATTACGCCGCGATCGCGATGGCCGATTTGATGAACATGAGCGAACGCCGTACGGATCGCCTTGTTAATCCCGATAAGAGCGAGGGTCTTCCGGCATTTCTTGCGCGGCGGCCCGGAGTCGAATCGGGGTTCATGATTGCGCATGTTGCAGCCGCCTCGCTGGTGAACGAGGCGCGCGTGCTCGCTCATCCGGCCAGCATTGACAACATCACAACCTCCGGCGGAAAAGAAGATCACGTTTCGATGGGAATGACGAGCGCGCTGAAGCTGCGGTCGATCGTCGATCTTGCGGAAAATTTGCTCGCCATCGAGCTCCTTGCGGCCGCAGAAGGTTTGGAACATCGCCTTCCATTGAAACCCGGGCGCGGTGTCGAGCGAGCGGTCGCTGCAGTGCGAAAAATCGCGCCGCCGCTCACGCACGATCGCGCGCTCTCGGGCGATATTGCCCGTGTTGCTGAAGCGATTCGTAAGGGTGATTTTGATTCAGGAGCGAATAACTCATGAGTGGAAAGCGAATCATCCACGCACCGCATGGCAGTGAGCGCACATGCAAAGGGTGGCACCAGGAAGCGGCCATGCGGATGTTGATGAACAATCTCGATCCGGATGTCGCAGAAAATCCCGATCAACTCGTGGTCTACGGCGGAACTGGTCGCGCCGCGAGAAGCTGGGAAGCTTTCGACGCAATTGTTCGCTCGCTGCGCGAACTGGAAAATGACGAAACGCTTCTCGTACAATCGGGAAAGCCGGTCGGCAAATTTAGGACCCACGATGAAGCACCGCGCGTCCTGATCGCGAATTCAAATCTCGTGGGACAATGGAACAATTACCGTGAGTTCAATCGCCTCGAGCGGATGGGGCTGACGATGTATGGCCAGATGACCGCCGGTTCGTGGATTTACATCGGTAGCCAGGGCATCGTGCAGGGTACGTTTGAGACTTTTGCCGCAGCCGGTCGGAAACATTTCGGCGGATCGCTCGACGGAAAATTCGTTTTGACCGGCGGCCTCGGCGGCATGGGTGGCGCGCAACCGCTCGCCGCGACGATGAACGGTGCCGTATTTCTCGGCGTCGAAGTCGATCCGGCTCGGATCGAGAAGCGATTGAAAAGTGGATACTGCGACAAAATCGCGTGGTCGCTCGATGAAGCGCTCGGGTTAATTGATCAGGCGCGCAAACAACGGAAATCGCTTTCCGTGGGTTTAGTCGGCAATTGCGCTGATGTGCTGCCCGAGATCGTGAAACGTGGAATCGTGCCCGACGTGCTCACAGATCAAACGAGCGCTCACGACGCGTTGAACGGCTACGTGCCGCATGGGATGTCCCTCGAAGACGCGCTCGTTTTGCGCCGGAAAAATCCAGACGAATACATTGAGCGCGCGATGCAATCCATGGGGGTGCATGTGGAAGCGATGTTGGCACTGCAAAAGAAGAGCGCGATCACCTTCGATTATGGAAACAATATTCGGGCTCAGGCACAAAAAGCCGGTGTGAAAAACGCGTTCGAGATTCCGGGTTTTGTTCCTGAATACATTCGTCCGCTGTTTTGCGAAGGCCGTGGTCCGTTCCGCTGGGTCGCCTTGAGTGGTGATCCTGCTGACATCGCGCGCACAGATAAACTGGCACTCGAATTATTTCCCAAAAACCAAACGCTCGCGCGCTGGATGAAGTTGGCGAAGGAGCGAATTCACTACCAAGGATTACCTGCGCGGATTTGCTGGCTCGGTTACGGTGAACGCGCCGAGTTTGGCATCGCCATCAACGAACTGGTGAAGAGCGGCAAAATTAACGCGCCAATCGTGATCGGCCGCGATCATCTCGACACTGGTTCGGTCGCATCTCCTAATCGTGAGACCGAAGGCATGCTCGATGGCAGCGACGCTATCGCAGACTGGCCATTGCTCAATGCACTCATCAATACCTCCGCCGGCGCATCATGGGTGTCGATCCACAACGGCGGTGGCGTCGGCATCGGTTTTTCCCAGCACGCCGGCATGGTGGTTGTCGCCGACGGCGCCGAAAATTCCAAGCGCCGCCTTGATCGCGTCCTTACCAGCGATCCCGGTATGGGAATTCTTCGCCACGCTGATGCCGGTTACTCTCGCGCGATTGAATTCGCTGCGTCTCACGACATCAACCTTCCGATGAAGCCGCAGACGCGGGATTGATCAAATGAGAGGTTGTATCTGCTCGCAGATGATCGCTACGGCGCTCCTCGTTTCAGCTTCTCTCGCGCAAAATGCTCCCGAATTATTTGAACGCAATGGCGGTCTTGTTCCAGATAAGGAAACTGCAATTCGAATTGCCGAGGCGATTTTGTTTCCAATCTATGGAGAGAAGAACATCCGTGAGCAGCGGCCTTACCAAATCACTTTGAGAGACGGAAAATGGACCATAGATGGAGCGCCTCCACCGCCGGGTTTTGCCGGCGGGAGTTTCCATATCATTATTCTTCAGCGTGATGCTCGGGTTCTTGAGATTGGCCACGACGTCTGATTCAGCTTTGTTCCGGATGCGATGAAAAAACTGATTGAGTGCGTGCCGAATTTTTCTGAGGGACGCGACCAGAATGTTATTCGACAGATTACTGATGCGATTGAGTCGGTCGATGGCGTTTCATTGCTCGATGTTGATCCCGGCGCGACCACGAACCGGACGGTGGTGACGTTTGTCGGCGATCTCGATGCCGCGGTGGAAGCAGCATTGTGCGCGATTAGAAAAGCGGCGGAACTGATCGACATGCGGAAACAGAAAGGCGCGCATCCGCGGATGGGCGCCACGGACGTTTGCCCCTTCATTCCGGTGAGCAACGTGAGCTGGGAGGAAGCGATAGAATGTGCAAATCGACTGGGCAAGCGCGTCGGCGAGGAATTGAAAATCCCGGTGTATCTGTACGAAAGAGCGGCCAGAGAAAAGTCCCGAGCGAATCTTGCTGTGATTCGCGCAGGGGAATACGAAGGATTTTTCGAAAAGATAAAACAACCCCAATGGAAACCAGATTTCGGGCCAGCGGTTTTCAACGAGAAATCCGGCGCAACCGCGATCGGCGTTCGCGATTTTCTTATCGCTTACAATGTAAACCTGAATACGAAATCAGTGCGGCGTGCAAACGCGGTGGCGTTTGATGTGCGAGAGCAGGGGAGAGCGAAGACCGAAGACGGGACGCCATCTGGAAAACCAATCCTGGACGCGAATGGCGAACCGGTCCGCATTCCCGGGATGTTGAAACACGTGAAAGGAATAGGCTGGTTCGTGAAGGAATACGGCATCGCGCAGGTGTCGATGAATCTCACAAACATTGAGGAAACGCCTTTACACGCAGCATTCGATGCGTGCGCTGAGTCGGCTGCGAAACGGGGATTACGCGTGACCGGCTCGGAGATCGTCGGGATGGTACCGAAAAGATCCTTGATCGATGCCGGCCGTTATTTCCTCAAAAAACAACAATGGTCTGAGGGCGTTTCGGACGAAGAACTGATCGACATCGCCGTTCGTTCGATGGGCTTGGGTGAACTGAAGCCTTTTGTCCCGAAAGAAAAGGTGATCGAATTAAAAATTGAATCAGCGGAGTTGAAGCCGTCCCTGGCGAAAATGAATATGCGCGAGTTTTGCAACGAGACCCTGAGCGATTCGCCCGCGCCCGGCGGTGGCTCCGTCGCCGCGTTGATGGGAGCCCTGGGTGCATCGTTAGGCGGAATGGTCGCGAATCTTTCCGCGGGCAAACGCGGTTGGGACGATAAGCTCGAATATTTCAGCGATTGGGCGGTTAAGGCGCAGCAACTTAAAGACGAATTGCTATCGCTCGTAGATGCAGACACGAACGCGTTCAACAAAGTGATGGACGCGTTTGCGCTGCCCAAGAGTTCGCCAGAAGAAAAAGCAGCGCGAACGGCGGCGATTGAGGAGGCGACAAAACATGCGGCCGAGGTGCCGTTGAGAGTGATGGAGACAGCGGCCAAATCCTATGAATTGCTATTGGAGATGGCGGATAACGGAAATCCCGCTTCGGTTTCAGATGTCGGCGTCGGAGGGCTGGCCACTCGGGCTTGCATTGAAGGGGCCGCGATGAATGTGCGGATCAATCTCGGTCAACTGAAGGACGAAAAATTTAAGGTTCACCTCCAGGAACGAGTCCAAAAGGTATGCGCGGATTCAGAGGCGCAGTTCGAGAAGATTAATCAGGTTGTGGAAAGTAAACTAGGTTGAAGCGTTAAGGCCGAAGCGACCAGGCCGTTTGTTCCATTCGGTCTTCAACCTTTTAACGAACAATGAGTTCACTCGCCGTTCTACACGCGTCGCAACTGGTCACGCTGAGCGGACCAAAGCGCCCTCGCGTCGGAACAGAGTTGTCGGAACTCGGGATCATTCGCGATGGCGGAATGCTCGTCCGCAACGGGAAGATCGAGAAAGTCGGTCCGAGCGATGAGATCGAAAAGAATGTTGGCGACAAAGAAATTGTCGATGTGGGTGGGCGCGTTGTAATGCCGGGATTCATCGATGCGCACACGCATTTGGTTTTCGCAGGAAATCGGTTGGACGATTTCGAGCGGCGTTCACGAGGCGAAACGTACGAGCAGATAGCGAAAGCAGGCGGCGGAATTTGGTCAACCGTTCAAAAGACCCACGCTGCGAGTGAACTCGATCTTCTCGCGCAGGCAAAAAAGCATGCGAACTGGTTGCTGAGTTGCGGGACTACAACAGTCGAAGCGAAATCGGGCTACGGTCTGACCGTTGAAGATGAATTGAAGCTTTTGCGCGTAATGCGCCAACTGAAGGAGGAGGTGTGTTTGGAAATCGTGCCGACCTTTCTCGGCGCGCATGCGGTTCCGCGGGAACTCTCGCCGGATGAATATCTGGACGTTGTGATCACGGAGATGTTGCCGCGCGTGATTGCGGAAAAACTGGCGGAATTCTGCGATGTTTTTTGCGAGCGCGGCTATTTCAATATCGATCAGTCGCGCAAAATCTTATCCGCAGCCAAAAAGGTCGGACTGAGTTTGCGCGGGCACGTTGATCAACTGACAAATTCTGGTGGCGCGAAGTTGATGGCGGAGATGGGTGCAACCACGGCGGACCATCTGGAGCAAACCGACGAACAGGGGATCGCCGGCTTGAAGAAGGCAAACGTGCAACCAGTTTTACTGCCGGGTTCGGTTTACGCGCTCGGATCGAGCCGCTATCCGCGCTCGCGTGAAATGATCGAGGCCGAACTTGCGATCGTGCTCGCGACCGATTTCAATCCCGGATCGTCGCCAACACCGAGCATGCCGATGGTTCTGTCCCTCGCGTGCACGCAAATGAAAATGTCGCCTGCGGAGGCGATTACCGCGTCAACCGTAAACGCAGCATACAGCGTCAACCGCGGCGATAAGATTGGCTCTTTCGAACCTGGCAAACTTGCGAATTTCGTGATCTTCGATTGCGAAGATTATCGTGAATTGGCTTACTGGTTTGGTTTTCAGCAGACGCACTCGGTGTATGTCCGTGGCAAATGTGTTTCAACGATCGATGTCTAGTCCGCCGGAAGGAAGCGACAAGGAGTGAGACCAGAAGAAGAACTTTTGAAACTCGAAAAGGCGTTCGCGGAGGCAATGGTTAAGAACGACCTCGAAGGTATCGGACGACTTGTCACAGATGACTGGATCATCATTGACCCGAACGGAGAAATAGTTGACCGGGCGCGCTTTTTCGAGGTCATCAAATCGGGCGCCTTGACGCACGACATGATGGAATCCGAAGATTTCCGGGTTCGCGTTTACGGAGACAACGCAGTGGTTACCGGGATAACCCGCACGAAAGGCAAATTCATGGGACAGGAATTCAGCACACAGGAACGGGCCACAGATGTTTTTGTGAAGCGCGACGGGCGATGGCAATGCGTGCTGACGCATCTCACCCGATTTCCGAAGAAGTGAAGCGGCGCGCACGGCGGTCGCGCCCTACCAATTTCGAGGGCGAATTTTGCGGTGCCTCCTAAGCGCCGCTACAGTGATTCACAATGAAGGTTGAAGTGGAAAAGCAGCCGGGTTCGGTCTCGAAGCTGCAGATTGAATTGCCAGCCGACGAGGTTGCCAAGGAACGGGACGCCATAGCAAACAGTTTCGCGCGGTTCGCGAAAATTCCGGGTTACCGGCCGGGAAAGGCCCCGCGTGCGGTGATCGACAAAAGATTTCGCAAGGAAATTCAGGACGAACTCACGAAGAAGCTTGTCTCGAAAGGTTATCACGAAGCAGTCGAACAAGAGCAACTGCGTGTGGCTTCGCTTACTAACATTGAAGACGTCGAGTTTGGCGAGGACAAGTCGATGCGCTTCCGCGCGACTGTGGTAACCGCGCCGGAATTCGAGCTTCCGGATCACAAGAATATTCCCGTGCAACTGCCGGACACGAAGGTTTCGGAAGCAGAAGTCGAAGCGGCGATCGAACGTTTGCGTGATCAATCCGCCGATTTTGTAGATGTGCCGGAGCGTGCGTTGCAAATGGGCGATTTCGCGGTGCTTGATTTCGAGGGTTCGATGGAAAACAAGCCGATCAGCGAAATCGCGCCGCAAGCCAGCAAGAATTTGCAGGGCGGCAAAAAATTCTGGCTACATCTTGCGCCCGAAAACTTTCTGCCAAAATTTTGTGAGCAACTAATCGGACTAAAACCCGGCGAAACGCGGCTGGTGATCGTTAATTTACCCGATGAATTTCCAGTGAAGGAACTGGCCGGCAAAAAAGCCGATTACGCTGTTACATTGCGCGAGATCAAGGACAAGGTGTTGCTGCCGATCGACGATGCGCTCGCGGCCAAGCTCGTCCCCGGCAAAACGCTCGCTGCTCTTCGCGAAATGATCGAGCACGACCTCGAACACGCCAAAGAGCATGATGCCGAGCGGGCGAAGGAAGCGCAGATCGTTAAATATCTGCACGACCGAATTCAGGTAGAGCTACCTCCAGCGCTGCTGCAAAACGAAACTCGCAGCGCGCTCGCCGAACTAGTCCAACGGAATCGAGAGCGCGGTGTCACTGACGACATACTGAAGGAAAAAGAGAAGGAATTGATAGATGCCGCAGCGGGATTGGCGGCGCATCGACTGAAAACAAATTTCATTCTGCATCGCATCGCCGAGCGCGAAAACATTCAGGTCGCAAAGGAAGATCTCGATTTGCGCATCAGACAGGAGGCTACGCGCTACGACATTTCGCCTGACAAAATGCGCAAGGAATTGCAGCAACGCAATGCGCTGGACGACCTCGCTGAGCAGCTTCTGCTGGGCAAGACTCTTGATTTCCTGAAGGCGAATGTTAGCATCGAATTAACGAACGAACCCACCGTCAAAGAAGAAACCTCATGACCGTATCTAACGAAAATGTCTCTCAAGTGCTGGTTCCGATGGTCGTGGAGCAGACTGGTCGGGGCGAACGCAGCTATGACATTTACTCACGGCTGCTGAAGGACCGCATCGTTTTTGTCGGGCAGATCGACGATCACATTGCGAACCTGGTGATCGCGCAATTGCTCTTCCTGCAAATGGACGATGGCAAAAAAGACATCAATCTTTATATCAACTCACCCGGCGGCGTGGTCACGGCCGGGCTGGCGATTTACGACACGATGCAATTTCTGACCTGCGACGTGGTGACGTATTGCATCGGCATGGCAGCGAGCATGGGGGCAGTGTTGCTCTGTGCCGGCACGCAAGGCAAACGGTTTGCCTTGCCGAACTCGGACATCATGATTCACCAGGTGCACGGCGGTGCGCAGGGTCAGGCGAGCGATGTGGAACGTCAGGTCGATTACATGTTCAAGCTCAAAAAGCGCATTATTCGCATCATCTCACAGCACACCGGCAGATCAGAAGAGCAAGTCCGAATCGATTCCGATCGCGATTACTATATGTCTGCGGACGAAGCCAAGGCATATGGGTTGGTGGACGAGGTGATCAAGTCGCGGAAGGAAGTAAAATTGTTAGACGGGAGCAAGCCTCCCGATGGTCGGCTGGTGGAAGTGCCCGAAGCAGTATTGTCGCGGAAAGGATAACGAGGAAATCCAGAGCATATGGCGCGCGCTTCGAACCTCACCATGTGCTCCTTCTGTGGCAAAAGCCACGCTGAAGTGCGCAAGCTCATCGCAGGCCCGGGTGTGTACATTTGCGACAGCTGCATCAACGTCTGCAAAAGCATTCTCGATAAGGAGCTCAACGAAGACGCCCGGCGTCAGTCTTCGAACATCCGCGTGCCTAAGCCGGCACAAATTCGGGAAGCTCTTGATCAATACGTGATCGGTCAGGACGTCGCCAAGAAGACACTTTCTGTGGCGGTGCACAATCATTACAAGCGCGTGATGCAAACTCCAGCACCCGCGGACACGTCAGCTGCGTTTCAGGCGGATCCGCTGGCGGACGTTGAGATCGAGAAAAGCAACATTCTACTTATCGGTCCCACAGGCTCCGGGAAGACCTTGCTCGCAAAGACGCTGGCCAGAATCCTCGACGTGCCGTTCTGCATCGCTGACGCGACGACGCTGACTGAAGCCGGCTATGTCGGCGAAGACGTAGAAAACATCATTCTGCGATTGCTTCAAAATGCCGATTACGATGTGAAGCGCGCTGAGATCGGGATTGTTTACATAGACGAGATCGACAAGATCGGACGCAAGACCGACAACGTGAGCATCACACGCGATGTCTCCGGCGAAGGGGTGCAGCAGGCTTTGCTGAAAATTTTGGAAGGCAGCACGTGTAATGTTCCGCCCCAGGGCGGGCGCAAGCATCCGCACCAGGAATACATTCAGGTCAACACCGAAAAAATTCTTTTCATTTGTGGTGGCGCATTTATTGGGCTCGACAAGATCATCCAAAAGCGGATTGGCCAAAAAGTGATGGGCTTTGGCAGCCCAACGCTCGAGGTCGAGCAAGCGCTGCGTAAAGAGTCGATTCGCTACGTGGAACCGGAAGATCTGCTCGCGTTCGGGATGATACCTGAATTCATAGGGCGCCTGCCTGTTGTTAGTTCGCTCGACACGCTCACCGAAGATGAAATGGTGGCGATTTTGACCGAAACAAAAAACGCGATGCTCAAGCAGTACACGAAGCTCTTCTCAATGGAGGGAGTCCGTCTGTCGGTGACCAAAGATGCGTTGCGCGCCCTCGCCGCGCAGGCTGTCACCAAAGGCACCGGCGCGCGCGCGCTGCGTTCATTGCTCGAACGCATTATGCTCGACATCATGTACGACGTGCCGAGCCGCGAAGATATCGCCGAAGTAACGATCAATCGCGCGGTGGTAGAAGGCAAAAAACTTCCCCTGATTCGCAAGAAGCAGGATAAGACAGCAGCTTGATTTTTCAAAGCTGTCATTCTGCGCGAAGCGAAGAATCTCTGATTCGAGATGTTTGAAAGCCTGGCCTCATGCTTCGCATTTCGTTGCAGCGCTTCGTTCAACATGACAGGCCTTTGTTTGGAACGTTGAGCATTGTGTGGTCGTCGGTCCGCGTTGATTGTGCAAGCTGTCATGCGCGCGATCCTCATTAACACCGGTACTGAACTTTTGCTCGGTGATGTTCAGGACGCGCATTTGGCATTTATAGCGCGCGAGATTTTTCCGTTAGGTCTACGAATCGAGGAACGGCGAACGGTTCCCGATAGCGAGGTGATCCGCCGCACGCTCACTGAATTATTTCCGCATTGCGAAATTCTATTCGTCACCGGCGGTCTCGGCCCAACCACGGACGATATCACCCGGGAGATGGTCGCTGAATCGCTAGGACTGGAACTGCATCAGGACCCCCAACTGCTGGCTTGGCTTCAGCAGAGGTTGCAAATCCGCGGAATCAAATGGACTTCGGGTATTGCACGGCAGGCGGATGTCCTCGCAGGCGCGCGCGTCCTTCCGAACGAGAACGGAAGCGCCTCAGGTTCATACTTGAAGGCGAACATCAATCCGCGCATTCCGTCGCCGCACGTGTTTATTTTGCCGGGTCCGCCTCGCGAGCTTCAGCCCATGTTCAGGAAATTCGCGATGCCGATTTTGAAATCGATTATCGAGGTGCCGCGCCAAGTCGAGCGGCGGTCGTACAGCATCGCCGGAATGGGCGAATCGTTGGTTGAGAAAGCGATTGGTGAGAAAGTTTTGGCGATCCCGGGCATCGAGCTGGGCTATTGCGCGCGACCAGGCGAGGTTGAAGTGCGCGTCATCGGCGACCGGAAAGCGATCCAAGCGGCCGATGTCGTCATTCGTGGCGAATTGGGGCTGTCGATCTTCTCCGACAACGACGAAGCGCTTGAAGAAGTTGTCGTGAGACTGCTGAAGCAACGAAAACAAACGTTGGCAACCGCCGAATCGTGCACTGGCGGTTTGATCGCAAACCAGATCACCAACGTGTCGGGCGCGTCGGAAGTTTTTCTGGCGGGATATATCACCTACGCGAACTCAGCAAAAAGCGACGTCTTGAATATCGATTCGAAGTTGATCAAAAAAAATGGCGCGGTGAGTGAAGCGGTCGCGCGCGCGATGGGTGAGGGCGCGCGGACACGAGCAGCCTCCACGTACGGGCTCGCTACAACCGGCATTGCGGGACCAACGGGCGGCTCGGACGAAAAGCCGGTTGGAACGGTTTACATCGCGCTGGCTTCAGGAGATTCAGAGACTGTCGTCGGGAAATTCCTTTTCCCAACGGATCGCGAGACATTCAAACAATTAGCGGCCCAAGCGGCACTCGATCTTTTGCGGCGGAGATTGCTCAAGGAGTGACGGCTTCCTAGTCGTCACTCCTCGAACGTGGAAAATTAGTAATCGCCCACGTCCACTTTGGTGCCGATTCTTACAGTATCGTAAAATAACTTCGCTCCATCCGCCGACATCCGAACGCAGCCATGGGATGCGGGATACCCTGGCAAAATCCCGACATGCATTCCGACCCCTTCGCCTGTCAGCCGCATAAACCACCTCATCGGCGCACCGACATAATGTGTTCCGCTAGGTGCGGAATCGATCTTGGCGCTAATGCCGGAGCGAACAACCCGACCGGAGCCGTCGACGAAGTCGCCGTAGATGCTTGAACGATGGTCGGGATCCTTTTCGAGAACGGAGAAATGACCGCTGGGTGTGCTGTGCCCGGCCTTGCCGGAAGAGATCGGACTATCGGCCACAATTTCCTCGCCGATCATTAAATAGGCGCGCTGCTTGGGAAGCGAGACAACAACGTGGACGTTGTCCGGGGTCGCTTGATTAAGCAAAGATTGATTTACCTTCAACGGCTCCTGCCGATTGATGTAAGCCGACGCTTTGCGCATCTGTCGTGGTGGCGGCGTCGGCTTTGGTGATCTTGGCCCAAAAAGGCGGAACTGGGCGCTGATTGAGGAGGCAAGAGCCGTCAATAAAAACGCGCAAAGAAGTGTTCGAAATGCTCCCCGCATAAATTATTAGCCGCCACTGTAGCTATTTACGCGCCGAAGCCAACCCGTTAACCACCGTGATTCATGGCGGTCGGGAGGAGCTTTCTGGACGCGGCGAGTCAGGACAACTTTGGCCGCGCGCGCGAATTCATCAGGCGCGCCTGAATCCGAATTACCCTGCATCGCTACCAGCACCTGAAGCAAACCCCATCCCTGCCCCTGGTAACGCTCCGTGTGTAGGACGCCTTCTCCTTTGAAGTTGACGTAATCGATAAGGGCGTAGCATCCCTGTGGTGTTTTTGTCAGGCGTTCAAATTGTTTCTGCACGTTAGTTCGGTCGGCAAGCGCCGCTTCGGTCAGCATTTTAGGCAGAGAAGCTTCCAATCTGGCAACAAGAAATTCTGCCTGGAGATCCACGGTGTCGACCAGAAACCGCCGCAACTGGTTCATCTCAACTGTATTTTGCGATTGCAGAAACTCGGCCCGCGAGGTCCAGGGGCACGGCTGTACACGGCCGACACCCAGAAGCAATGCCGGTAACTTCGCTCCGCGACTTGATACGAAACTTACAAGCTTTGGGAAACTCTCTTCGAAGGGGCCTCGCCGTCCTTTCGGATACCAGATGAAGTGGCCGATACCGAGCGATGCGAAATCTTCGCCTTGGTTCCATGAAGTCAGCCCGGAAATTGTTCCACCGCACTCATTTTGCCAGACTCTTTTCCCAACTTTCAAAGCGTCGCTGTGCGAGATCGCGATGCCGGTTACGGTATTCGGCCAGAGTGCAATCAGTCCGGTGGCTGCCATTGCAAATGCCAAACTAGCGCCGTCGAATCGATGGCAAAGCTGTTTTCTTGACGGACGGCATTTATCCATTAGCGTGCGGCTTTCTGCGGCGACCAATCTTAAACCAATACGGCGCGGAAACACGATCTTATGAAACGTTTTATTGTTATTCTCAGCGCATCCTTACTTGCATTCCCATTGTTCGGGCAAGAGAAATCACCACAGCTCAAAGACCAAAAGGATAAGGTCAGCTACAGCATCGGCATGCAAATCGGATTTAATCTCGGCCGGCAAAAGGTGGACATTAACCCCGATATCCTGGCCGCCGGCATTAAAGACTCCATTGCCGGCAAACCGCAACTCACGCCCGACCAGGTCAAGGACATCATGGCCCAATTCGAAAAAGACATGGAACAGAAACAGAAAGAAGTCGGAGAGAAAAACAAGACCGAAGGCGCAAAGTATCTTGAAGAGAACAAAAAGAAAGCCGGTGTAAAAACGACTGCCAGTGGTCTCCAATACAAAGTCGTCAAAGATGGAACGGGAGCGCAGCCCAAAGCGACCGATATGGTGACAGTGAATTATCGGGGCACTCTGATCGATGGGACGGAGTTTGACAGTTCGTACAAGCGCGGCCAACCGGCGACGTTTCCGGTCAACGGAGTAATCAAAGGCTGGACCGAAGCGCTTCAACTGATGAAGCAGGGATCAAAATATCAGTTATTCATTCCCTCGACCCTCGCGTACGGCGAGCGTGCAATGGGCCCGGACATCGGTCCGAACTCGACCCTGATTTTTGAGGTCGAATTGCAGGATGTGAAACCGCCTCCGACGCCTGCCCCGCAGGGTTCTCCGAAGGTTCCGGCTCCGCCTTCGCCGGCGCCAACCAAGAAGTAATAACGAAGCAATCGCTTTAGGTGCGGCGCGTCACTGCTGTGACGCGCCGACTTTTTTTAGCGGCTTGACACAGATTCCCACTGCAGCACCGGCGCATCGCCCCACAAACCTTCCAAGCTGTAGAAGGAACGCTTGTCGTGATGAAAAATATGGACGACCACTTGTAGATAGTCGAGGACCATCCATTGGCTTGCGGGAAATCCGTCAACTGCCACAGGCCGCAGCGAATAATCCTCGCGTAACCGTGTCTCAATTTCGTTGGCAATCGCTTTGAGTTGAGGCTCCGACGTGCCCGAGCAGATCACGAAGAAATCCGTAAAGCTCGAGATGCCGCGCAAATCCAGCACGACAATGTCCTCCGCCTTTTTGTTCGAGGCGAGTTCAGTGCAGGTTTTTGCTAGATTTTCCGATGTTATTGCGATTGCTCCCGATAAAGGTTTTCGCGCTTAACAATTTCTTCCACCGACTCGGGGACGAGATAACGAATCGATTTGTTTTGCGCAATTCTCCGTCGTATCTCAGTGGCGGAAATATCGATGGGGCGGTGAATCAACTGATAAGAATGTGGGGGTTGTTTGCCGGTCCGGTCGAGAACCACGATGCGAACCATCTTCTCCAGTTCGGCGAAGCGATGCCACCGGGGCAGTTGCTCAACGTTGTCTTCACCAATCAAGCAGTAGATGGACGCATCGCATTCGCGTCGGCGGATTCCCTCAACCGTATCGATCGTGTACGAAGGCGGCGGCCGCAGCAGTTCGCATTCATCAACTTCAAACTTCGGCTCGCCTTTGATCGCCGCTTGCAACATTGCCAATCGTACTTCGCCGCTCGCGATCGGAGCGGCCTTCTTGAGAGGGGAAATCGCCGCTGGCACCAGGATGACTTTGTCGAGGTCGAGCGTTTCCATCGCTTCGCGAGCGAGAATTAGATGCGCGTGATGGACCGGGTCGAAGGTGCCGCCATAGATCGCGATCTTCTTCAATCCCCCAACGCTTAAACGCTCAACGCTCAACGTTCAACTAAAAGCGTTTTATTTGAAGGCGGGATGACCCGTTTCGTTGATGAAAAGCACGCTGAGCGATTGCGAATCCAACTGACTCAAGGAATCTGCGGCCGTCGCACAGCTTTGGAGCGCGCCTGAGGCCGTGTTTTGCGCAATCTGTTTCCGTTGGTGCGCTGCTCAGGTCGACTAAGGTTGTACCACACCGGCCAGCAATGGTGCACTGAGCGCCCGACGCATCGCGGTTTTCGTGTTGTGCTTGTGGATCGCGATGTCGATCGCCGCTTTCAATTCCGGCACGGTGTAAGGCTTCAGCAAATACCCGAACGCTCCTGATTCGACAGCGCGTCCTACGGTTTCAGCAGATGCGTGCGCGGTCAGAAACACAACCGGAATGTCGAGGTGCCCGCGGATTGCGGCGGCAGCTGCAACACCACTGATCCCTCCATCCAGTTGAATATCCATGAGCACAAGATCGGCACGAGTGTCTTCGGCAGCGCGGAGCGTCGGCAGCCGTGCTTGCGTCGCCGGCGATTTCGTAGCCGAGCTCCGCAAGCTCGTGTTTAAGCGCTAACACGGTTAGCCGTTCGTCTTCAACGATCAGAATACGTTTTTTTGACATAATGCAGTTAATTGGAGTTAGGTGCATACACACAATGCGTCCACGATTTGATGCGGTAATCTTTGATCTCGACGGCGTGCTCGCCGACTCGGAGCCGTGCTGGAACCAGATCGATGCGAAATTGCTCGCGGAACATGGAGTCAGTTATCGCGGCGAATACCACCGAGACGTACTCGGAGTGAGTTACCGGCTCGCAGTCGAGTTTTACAAGAATGCCTTTCACATCTCCGCGTCGGTTGAGGAATTGATGCGGCGGCGCGGCGAGATCGCGGCCGATTTTTTTGCGAACCGTGTGGGTCTGTTTCCTTCCGCAAAGACGACACTGGAACAATTGCGCGAGATGAAGTTGCAACTGGCAGTAGCCACGAGTTCTGTGAGCGCGTCCGCGCGTCCGTTTCTCGACCGAACCAAAATCAGAAGCTTATTTGGCGTCGTTGTCACTGGCGATGAAGTTCAACAAGGTAAGCCACATCCCGACATTTATCTGCGCACCTCGAAAAAACTTGGAATCGCTCCTGAGGCATGCATCGTGATCGAGGACGCGCTTGCCGGCGTCGCCGCGGCGAAAGCCGCGAACATGCGTGTCGCCGCTATTCCCGACACGCGCTTTGTGGACCCGCGGGAGTACGAAATGAAAGCCGATTATGTACTCGGAAGCCTGTCAGAAATCCCGGCCCTCATCCGTCGCATTAGTGCGGCCGCTAGCGAAGAGCATGCTCACCGATAGAAAATTTCCTGCAATGAAACTCCTTCGCTTCCCCGCTCGCTCGCTGCTACCCTCGCAGCTTTACCTTCTATGTCACTCGTCCCACTCGCTCCATTCCTGAGTTCCTGATTACATTTCCCTGCAAATATGGCCGAACAAGAACGCTTCCGTATTTTTGCGACGTCGCGTATCGGAGACCCAGCGGAGAACCTTTTGCGCACGCGCGGTTACGACCTTGACGTGTTCCAGGGACCTGAGGCGCCGCCTAAGAAATTGATTATCGAGAAAGTGAAGAGCGGCATCGACGGATTAATCACCACGTTGCGGGATCCGATTGATGCGGAAGTATTCGACGCGGGGAAGGGGAGGCTGAAGGTTGTGGCGCAAATCGCTGTCGGATTCGATAACGTCAATCGCGTCGACGCGAACAAATACAAAATCCCGTTCACGAATACGGCCGACGTGCTCACCGAAGCCACAGCTGAGTTTGCGTTCTTCATGATGGGCATGCTCGCGAGAAAAATGTGGCAGAGCGAGCGACTCGTGCGCGAACAGAAGTGGCCATCGTGGCATCCGTTCCTCCCCTTCCTTGGCGATGAAGTCACGGGCAAAACCATCGCCGTCATTGGCACGGGCCGCATCGGCCTGGCAGTGATCAAAAAATGTTCCGGGTTCGACATGAATATCCTTTGCTACGACCCGGCGTATCAGAATCACGAATTCATCAAAGCCATTCAGGAGTTGATGGACCTGCGGCACGCACGTGGCATTCAGAAAGAGAAAACCTGGATCAAATATGTCGAGTTCGACGAGGCCTTGCGTGGCGCCGATTACGTAAGTCTCCATGTGCCACTGTTAAGGGAGGGTGAAGCGGACAAACCGACGTATCACCTTATCAACGAAGATACCCTCAAGCTGATGAAACCGACAGCGTACTTGGTAAACAGCTCACGCGGCCCAGTAGTGGACGAGAGAGCGCTCGCGAAAGCGTTGAAAGAAAAAGTCATTGCGGGCGCAGCGCTCGACGTGTTCGAGAAAGAGCCGCTCCCGCCCGATTCGCCCTTGCTCGATCCGGAAATCACTGATCGTTGCCGCCTGTTCCATCATTTCGCCAGCGGCGCGCAGATTACACGTCTGGATGTCGACCCAGACAAAGGCATGGCCGGCCGGTGCGTACAGGGACTCATTGACGTTCTCGAAGGCAACTACGGCGGCGATCCGACAAAGATGCCGTACGTCGTGAACAAGGAAGCGTTCATCCCGTAAGATTCATAGATGTTGTTGTAGCGGCGCTTGTGCCAAGCGCCGGATGACAGGCGTTTGACACAAACGCCTCTACATTGAAGTGAAACGGGCGCTTGTCAGTGGCGAGCGCGAACCTGATCGACTCACACGTCGTCGATTCTCTTGAGAATCGGTAATCCGGCGAAACACGCGAGGAGATCAGGCTTCAGCAAATTGTAACGGAAAAATGTTGCATGTTGCAATGAGGTTGCTAAATAGTTAACCAGATGGTTAAATATTCTTCGAGAACTTTGAATCGAACTTTTGCCGCGCTGGCCGATCCCACGCGCCGGCAGATTCTGGCGCATCTGGCGCGTGGCGACAGACGCGTTACCGACCTAGCTCGGCCACACGACATGTCGCTGCCGGCGGTTTCAAAGCATTTGCGGGTTCTCGAAAATGCCGGACTGCTCCGGCGCCGGCGCTATGGACGCGTCCATGAAATGCAGCTAAACGCCGAACCGTTAAAAAAAGCCGCGCAATGGGTCGAGGAGTATCGAAAGTTCTGGGAAGGGTCGCTCGACCGGCTGGCGGCTTATTTGGAGAAAACGAACAAGGCCGCTGGCAAAAAAGGAAAGGCCTGACTCATGTGTCCGCTATGCATTGCAAACATCGCCGTTCTGGCGACGACATCGAGTGGGGGAGTAGCGGCTTTTACGCTCAAAACATTTTACAGCAGAAGACAACCCAAAGGAAAAAGAGAACACAATGAAAACAACAGAGCTGGAATTAAATCGAGAAGTGGTGTCAGCGAAGGAGTGGGAAGCTGCGCGGCAGCAGCTTCTCGTGAAAGAGAAGGAGTTGACCCGCGCTCGTGACGCGCTGGCGGCCGAGCGTCGGCGGATGCCATGGTTGGCGGTCGAGAAGGGATACAAATTCGAGGGCCCCAACGGCGAGGCGAGCTTGCTCGATTTGTTCGACGGTCGCCGGCAGCTGATCCTCTACCGCGCGTTCTTCGAGCCGGGCGTGGTCGGCTGGCCCGAACACGCATGCGTCGGCTGCTCCATGGTGGCGGACCAGGTTGCTCACCCCGCTCATCTGAACGCCCGCGATACTACACTCGTGTTCGCCTCTCGGGCGCCGCAGACGGATATCGAGCGCCTAAAGGCACGAATGGGCTGGCAGTTCATTTCTTGGTACACGATCACGGACGGCTTCGACAAGGACTTCGGCGTGGATGAGTGGCACGGTACGCACGCGTTCATCCGCGACGGCGAGGGTGTGTTCCGCACCTACTTCATCAACAACCGCGGTGACGAGCAGATGGGGACCACTTGGAACTATCTCGACATCACTGCTCTTGGGCGTCAGGAAGAGTGGGAGCACTCGACAAAGGGCTACCCTCAGACGCCGCCATACGAATGGTGGAACTGGCACGACGAGTACGGCAACGACAAAGCCTCCGCCAAGGTCCTCGAACAGGCCCATCGCGGCCGGGCAGCTGGGCAAGCGGGCAGCGAGACCACGTGATCGCTCATGTTGCAAGCCCGGCGGTGGGGGAGATGACCGAATGTAGGAGAGAACAGAACGAACAATGAAGGGATGTCGAAGAAAGGAAACAAAAAACGATGGAGCCGGATACCAATGCAAAATGAGTAAGCATTATGACTAAAACAAACGATTTAGCTGAAGCGATCATCGTGGAGCGCACTTTCGATGCTCCGGTCGGGCGCGTTTGGACTGTCCTTACCGACGTGAATGAAATGCGGCAATGGTATTTTGATCTCAGGGAATTTAAGCCGGAGATCGGCTCTGAGTTTGAATTCGTGGTCGAGCACGAAGGCAACACTTATCACCACCTCTGCAAAGTCACGGAAGTGATTCCGGAAAAGAAAATCGCTTACACCTGGCGTTACAAAGGCGACCCAGGAGATTCTCTCGTCACCTTTGAACTATTTCCCGAGGGTAATAAGACGCGACTGCAGCTGACGCACACGGGAATCGAAACGTTTCCGAAAACGCCGGCGTATGCGCGGAAAAATTTTGAAGCCGGCTGGACTGCTATTGTCGGAACGGAGCTGAAACAATTCCTTGAAAGGTCGAAAGGAAAACAATGAACGAGAAAACCGCAGAGAAAACATCGCTCGAAATCATACGGTTCATCAGCGTGCCGCCCGCGCGCATTTATGATGCGTGGACCGATCCGGCGCAATTGAGAGAATGGTTTGGACCAGAAAACGTGCGTACTCGGAAAATCACTGCGGACGTGCGCGTCGGTGGGAAATATCGCTGGGACGTG
>JBBQRI010000007.1:0-30315 GCA_038214915.1 Chthoniobacterales bacterium | reverse complement strand
TTACCAGCTAGATTTGGTTACGCCAGGGATCAACCCCTGCGAAGCTAGTTCGCGAAAAGTCAGGCGCGACATCTTGAACCGGCGGATGAACGCGCGCCGGCGGCCGGTGACTTCGCAGCGGTTCACCACGCGCGAAGGACTCGCGTCACGCGGCAGTTGCGCCAGGCCGGCGTAGTCCTTTTTGGCCTTTAGCTCGGCGCGCAACCCAGCGTACTTTTTCACTGTTGCGCGTTTGCGTTGATTGCGGTTGATCCAAGCTTTCTTAGCCATAAAGAGCGCTGATTATAACGCCAGCCTCCTAATTTGCAACCGCGAGTCGAATAATCCTAGCCGAGAGCGCCTGCGCGCCGCCGCTGTTTGACCAGCGTACTAGTGGACCGGCGAGCGCCGTCTCGGGTAGACGAGCGCTTCTGCTTTACCGCCTGTGTCCGATTCAAGCTATCTTGTAACACCTTCACCAGATCAACAACGTTGGTTGGCGTAGGCGCAGCCGGCGGTTTTGCCGTGATCTCCTTGTGCTGTGCCTTTTGTTCGATGATTTCCATTAACGCCGTCCGGTATTCATCCCGATATTTCTCCGGCTCCCAGGCAATAGCCATGCTTTCGATGAGCGCTTGCGCCATTTTCATTTCTTTGTCACTGACCGCGGTACTCGAGCCGTTTTGCAAGACATCGGCGCTCAATATTTCGCTCGCGAAATGCATTAGCTCTAGAATCAGGAACGAGCCGTCCGGTTTCACCGCTGCAAGGTGTTCGCGATTGCTGATCACCACCTTGGCAATACCAATTTTGCCCGTTCCGCTGAGCGCCTTGTGCAAGACTGCGTAAGCTTTCTCCCCGCCTTTTTGTGGCTCAAGGAAATACGGCTTGTAGAAAAACTTCGGATCGACCTGTTCCAAATCAACGAAATCGGTAATGTCGATCGAATGGGTGGATTCGATGCGCACCTTCTCGAAGTCCTCATCCTTCATCACAACATAACGGCCGCGCTCGAATTCGAAGCCCTTTACGATCTGGTCGGCTGGGACTTCTTTCGAGTCCGCTTCGGCCACCTTTTTGTATCTGATTGGACTAAGATCGCTGGAACGAAGCTGCCGGAAACTAAGCTTCTCCTCTCGCGTGGCGGGATAAACCGCCACTGGAATGTAAACCAGCCCGAAGCTGATGCTGCCTTTCCAGATGGGACGCATACGAAGGAATGCTTTCCCAAAGCGCGATGCCTGTCAACCTTAACCGGTCCTCCGCCGGCAGCTCGCCTGCATCGCTGAAATTCCTTGCAACTCGGAGAAACGGTCTGATGTTGGCAGTTGAAATGAGCCTCCTCGCCAGCTTCATGAATTTGGCCGGACCGGACTTGATCGTCATCCTGCTGATCGTCCTTGTTCTATTTGGAGCAAAGAAATTGCCAGAGCTCGCCCGCGGAATGGGCCAGGCAGTAAAGGAGTTTCAAAAAGCCAAGGACGAGTTCAACGACGAACTGCACAAGGCTGGAAAATCTGATACGCAACTCGTCAAGCCTGACGTGAAACCGGCTGAGTCGACAATCGCGCGAATTGACAGCCAGGGGGCTTCTAACGTCACCGCGCCGCAACCGGGTGTAGCAGTCACTCCCGGCGATAAAGCCGATCAGGTCTAGCTAGCTTTTCGAAACCGGCGCGTCTCCGCATTGCGCACTCCCAAGCGTACGCGACACGACGGAAACGGTCCCTGCGATCTTGCACGAAGTGCTTTGGGAGTTCGCACGCGTTCTCGCGTCGCTTTCGGGAAGTGAGCACTCTGACGCTGTGCACGTTTGACCGAACACGCAATTTACGGCAAAATCCCCGCTCGTTTATGTCTGAGTCGGATTTGCGCGCCCAAATCAAGGAGATGCTGGTCAAAAACCTGATGCTCCAAGTTACTCCTGAGCAGATCGGCGATGAACTGCCGCTTTTCGGTCCGGATGGACTAGGCCTCGATTCAATCGACGCATTGGAGCTGGTTGTGAGTATGGAAAAGACGTTCGGCGTGGGCGTTCCAAATTCCGATGTAGCCGGAAAAGCGCTTCGGACTGTAAACACGATTCACGATTACATTCTCGAAAAGCGCGCCGCGGCTGCGTAAATGTGCTAGCCGCGCACCGCCGTGGCGTTTCGACGTGAACATTCTCTACGTAGAGAGTAGCCGCAGTTGGGGCGGACAGGAATATCGCACCTGTCTGGAAATTAACTGGCTCAACGAACACGGGCATGAGGCATGGTTGATCTGCAATCCAGACAGCCAGGTTCACTCGAAGGCGTCGGAACTCGGCACGCGGCTGGTCACAATGCCGCTCCGCAGCCGGGTTGACCCGCTCTGCTCATTGCGCCTTTGGAAGTTTTGCCGTAAGAACAGAATCGATCTGCTCAAAACGTACAGCTCAAAGGATCACTGGATTTGCCTGCCACTTTTCTTTTGCGGAATTCCATTGAGCCGCGCGCGCTGCATCACCGATCCTATCGGCAGCCAAAGTCGGGCATTTGTTTTCAAGTACGGCTGTTCGCAAATCGTTGCCGACGCTTCAGTGATAAAACGCCAGTTGGTGGAAAAACACGGAATTGATCCCGCAAAAATTGAAGTCATCGGTTCAGCTGTCGATTTGGAAAAGTTCAAGCCTCCGCGAGACCGGACAAAGTTCCGCCATGAAATCGGTCTAGGCGAGGAGACCCCGTTGATCGGCAACGTGGGGATGATTCGTCCGGACAAAGGTCAACTCGAACTGGTCAAATCGGCCCCTCTTGTCTTTGAGAAACGGCCCGATGCGCGTTTCGTCATCGTCGGCCAGGGCACCGGGATTTTGAAGCGCGGCATCAATGTGCGGAACGCAATCGATCGCGCAGGATTTGCCGACAAAATCATCATGACGGGCTATCGCTGGGACACGCCGGATATTTACGCAGCATGCGACATGATCGTGATTGCGTCGCTGCGCACCGAAGCCTCTCCAATTGTTTTGCGTGAGGCTTTCGCCAGCGGACGACCCGTGATCGCTACCAAGGTGGGCGATATTCCAGAAATTATTCGCCATCGCGAGAACGGTCTGCTCATTGAACCGGGGAATACTCAGGCATTGGCGTCGGCGATTCTGGAATTCATTTCGGATCCGGAACTCGCAGCGCATTGCGCAGCGAATGGCCTCCGATACGCGACCGAAAATTTTTCGTTCGACAAAATGATGGACGCGAAGCTCCGCGCCGATCTTGCTGTATTGCGAAAGAAACAAGGCCGCGAATCTGCTTCCCGCTCTTCGCCGGACATCACATCGTCGGGGAACAATTGATCGCATAATCAATTGCTTCTTCTGAGGATGCTTTCACGTGACGGAAATTTCGCGTTAAATGGAAATCAAATCCTCAAGAATCTCGCGCATATGGCGGATCGGCAGCGAATAATGTCCTTCGTCTTGAATGAATCGCGCTTTGCAATTCGGGAAACGGTTGGCGATTGATTCCGCCAGCCGAACGGCGAAAGCGCGATCTTCTATTCCGTGCCACAGCCGCACAGGCACGCGTACATCCTCGATCGCGAATCCCCATGGCTCCGCGTAAATCCGTGCGTCGACCAATATACCTTCCACCGAGCCACGCCAGGCGCGCCGTTGGCTCTCGAAAATCGCTTCAAAAGCTGCGTCGTCGCGCAAACTGGCCGCGTCGCACGGGCGCAATAGCAGCATCTTTAAAAGCAGCGGACGCAGCCGGATCGGCGCGCGGAACGACAAAAACGGTCGCGCAAGATAAAATAATTGCCGCAGCAGTTGCGGTCGATTGCGATAAAATGCCAGCATCCAGCGATAAAACGGCAGTAATCCTTTGAAATCCTTCAGCTCGGCAAATGGAATCACTCCGCCTACAATGGCGATCGCGCGCACTCGTTCGGGTATCGCGAACGCCGTCGCATACGCATACGGCGCGCCACCAGAGATCGCGAGGATTCGGAATTTGCCGAGCTCGAGATCATCAGCAAGCCGTTTAACAAGTGACGGCCAGTCGCTCAACTTTCGATCGAGTTGCGTGCTCGATCCGCTGATGCCCGGCCGGTCCGGTGAAATAATGCGAACACCGAGAGAACGCGCTGGCTCATCCGCGAGTTGCGCCATCGTGCGTGAACTCGGCCAGCCGTGGCAGAATATCACCGGCATTCCACTTGGATCGCCGTATTCTTCGAACGCAAGAACGGCGCCGTTATAAAGCTGAACGATATTTTGCCTGTTCATCGAGCCGGCACCCTCTTTTGGGCACTTGTATTGCAAGGCGCTAATGTGTAGACCAAATTGTAGTTCGAAAAACGATTCTGTTATTGGCAGCTTTGGTTATGGAAAATTATTCGCAACCTCCCCCAGGGAAAATTTCGGAGCATGGCCACGGAATCGGCGCACCGTCGCCCGAGGAAGTGGAAAGACGCGCCAGAGAAATTGCCATGATTGATGAGCGCAATCCTGATGAGTTTACCGAGACGGATTGGTCACAAGCGCGTCATGAATTGATGGGCAAAGAAAACAACATGCCTCCTGAGGAAACTCCAGACAACGCCGACATGACCGAGGAATGGAGCGTCATCGCCAGTTCCAAGGGCCATCGCATGCCACGTCCCGGCACAGAGGAAGAGGAGAGCGTCGGTGAGCATCTCGTGATCGAAGGCGTCGAGGAGGCAACTCACGATCAAATGCTCGAAGCGCGGCGGGAAGAACGCGACCAAGAGGGAGAAAATCCTTGAGCCCGCCCTCTGTTGAAACCGCCTCCACAACGGCGGCGGATCGATCTCTTTTCCGCGCGAGCCAATCCCGGATCGAGCGCTTGCGTGATCGCTTTCATCAAATCAGAAATTTCACGGATGCGCTGTGTGCTGGTCTCGAACCCGAAGATTGCGTCGTGCAATCCATGCCGGACGTCAGTCCGACCAAATGGCACCTCGCGCATACCACGTGGTTTTTCGAAACTTTTATCCTGAGAAAATTCGTCCCGGGATATCGCGCGGAAATTCCAGAGTACGCTTACCTCTTCAATTCCTATTATAACGCTGCAGGCGACATGCACCGGCGGGATCTGCGCGGGTTAATCTCGCGCCCGACTGTGAGCCAAGCGCAGCGTTATCGGGCATCGGTCGATTCACACATCGACGATCTGCTCTCAAATCCCGACGAAAGTCTACTCGACGAAATGGAGTCAATCCTCGTCCTCGGCTTCCATCACGAACAACAACATCAGGAATTGCTCATCACGGACATCAAGCACGTCTTCGCGCAAAACCCGCTCTATCCTGTTTTTCGTGCTGGTAGGGCGCATCACTGTGTGCGCGCCGAAGAACGGACGGCAACAGAGAGCCGTCCCTACCGGTTTATCGACTTCGAGGAAACCGTGACTGCGATAGGCCATGATGGCAGCAGATTCGCCTATGACAACGAAGGCCCGCGCCATCAGGCACTCGTTCCCGCTTTTTCGTTGGCAACACGGCCGGTAACAAATGGCGAATTCATCGCGTTCATCGAGGACAACGGCTATAGCCGGCCGGAATTCTGGTTATCGCTCGGCTGGATGACTGTGAACGAACAACGCTGGAACGCGCCGCTTTACTGGACAAAACGCGACGGCACCTGGTGGAATTTCACACTTTCAGGTCTGCGTCCCGTCGATCAATCCGAGCCTGTGACGCACGTTAGCTATTTCGAAGCTGATGCGTATGCCAATTGGGCTGGGGCGCGCCTCCCGACTGAGTTTGAATGGGAGCGCGCGGCATTGAGTTGTCCAATCGAAGGCAATTTCGTCGAGACCGAACTCTTCCACCCGGTGGCCGCAGGGTCCGCTGTATTAGCGGACAAACCAGGAAAAGATCAGCTTCTTCACCAAATGTTCGGCGACGTTTGGGAATGGACGCGCAGCGCCTACTCGCCCTACCCCGGCTACCGCGCTGGCCCTGGCGCGCTTGGCGAATACAACGGCAAATTCATGTGCAACCAATATGTCCTGCGCGGTGGTTCCTGCGCGACATCTCGCATTCATATCCGCCGCACTTATCGCAATTTCTTTCAACCGGAAAAACGCTGGCAGTTTACAGGGATCAGACTCGCACGCTATCCACAATGAATCGATAAGGCGCGACCGGCAGGCACGCGCCAAACGATGATGGCATAATGACCGCAGACCAGCTAACGGCCATACAACCTTCTTCTGCGGTTCCGCCAGCAGCTTCCGATTTGCTGGCGGATATAATCGCCGGCCTTTCCTCCGACCCACGCGCGCTGCCTTGCAAGTATTTCTACGATGAGCGCGGCGCTGCGTTATTCCAGGAAATTTGCGAACTGCCGGAGTATTACATTACCCGAACCGAGATCGATATTCTCGACCGATATCGTGCCGACATCGCGTCGCAACTCGGACCAAATATTGAGCTCATCGGACTTGGTACGGGCGCGGGCACCAAGACGCGGATTCTCGTTGAAGCGCTCCACGAGCCCGCTGCTTATATCCCCGTCGATATCTCTGAAAAGCAATTGCGCAAATCGAGTGCGCTTTTTCGGAAAATTTTCCCAAATTTGGAGATCCTGCCGGTCTGCGCCGATTACTTGCAGCCCGTCACATTGCCTTCGCCGCGTCACAAGGCTGCGCGTAATATTGTTTATTTTCCCGGATCGACAATCGGCAACTTTGAACCAAATGAAGCCTTGGAGTTCTTGTGCCGCATTGCCAATGTTTCTGGTCGAGGAGGCGGCCTGCTAATCGGCGTCGATTTGCAGAAGGATAAAAATGTGATCGAAGCTGCCTACAACGACAAAGCTGGCGTCACTGCGGAATTCAATTTGAACTTACTGGCGAACATCAATCGCGAAATCGGCACAAATTTCGATCTAAGCCGATGGCAGCACCGCGCGATTTACAACGTTGAAGCAGGCCGGATCGAGATGTATTTGATCAGCGCGACCGACCAGACGGTTCGCATGCAGGATCGAGAGTTTCGTTTCCGGGCCGGTGAAAAAATCCTAACCGAGCATTCCTACAAGCACGCGCCAGAGGGTTTCATCGCCCTCGCTCGCCAAGCCGGATTTGATTTCGTCAAATTGTGGACCGACGACGTGCGTTTGTTTGGCGTTTTCTACTTCGTGACAGCTCCAGAGTAGCGCGTGCCTCGCGCTTGCCGACCGCGTAATATGCAAGCCGGAGGCATGCACTACTCTAAGTGAGCGCGCTAGTGAAGCTAGAAGACGTCAGTAAACGTTATGGCAACGCAATCGCACTATGCCCGACGAACCTCTCAGTTGAGTCGGGCAAAACCACGGTGCTCATCGGACCAAGCGGCTGCGGCAAATCCACTTTGCTGCGAATAATCATTCGCTTAATCGAGCCGGATTCCGGCTCGATCGAGTTCGATGGTAAACCGATTACGCCCGATAACATCAATGCTTTGCGGCGCCGGATTGGATACGTGATCCAGGAGGGCGGCTTATTTCCTCATCTAACCGCTCGCGCCAATGTTCTTTTGATGGCGCGCCACATTGGAAAATCCCAGGAAGAAACGCACAACCGGCTCCTGGAATTGCGCGAGCTGACAAGATTTTCAGAAAAGCTGCTCCCGCATTATCCGGTGGAACTTTCCGGCGGCCAACGTCAGCGCGTCAGTTTGATGCGTGCGTTGATGCTTTCGCCAGAGTTGTTATTGCTCGATGAGCCGCTCGGCGCGCTCGATCCGTTGGTGCGCGCTTCATTGCAAAAAGATCTCAAGGAAATTTTCACGCGCCTGGGTCAAACGGTACTTTTTGTCACTCACGATTTGGCGGAAGCGATTTATTTTGCCGATGACATCGTGCTCATGAATGAAGGCCGGATCGTCCAAAAGGGCACGATCACCGATCTGCGCGAAAGACCAGCCGACCCTTTCGTCTCCGAGTTCATCAACGCGCAACGCGGGATCGCGAGTGTATGAATCGAATCAGGAAAGTAGGAAAGCAGGCAAGGTTCGAATCTGGAAACCATGAATCCAGGAAATCAAAGCAATTCAAGCGTTTCGTGGTTTCCTGGCTTCCAGATTTTCTCCTGGTCTTCTTCTGCGTTCCCGCTTTCCTGATTAATTCTTCTTCTGCTGCCGATGTCGTCATCGGCTCCAAAAAATTCACGGAATCTTATGTGCTCGGCGAAATCGCGAAACGCATCTTGACCGATGCCGGAATTCCAGCGGAACACCGCCAGGGCATGGGCGGAACAATTATTCTGTGGGAGGCGCTGCGGGGCGGACAGATCGACGCTTATCCGGAATATACGGGAACAATCGCGACGGAGATTTTAAAGAGCGATTCCACCCTATCGTTGAATCAAATTCGGAATTCGCTCGAAAAAGTTGGTGTCGGCGTGACGATTCCGCTGGGTTTCAACAATGCATACGCGCTGGTAATGCGACGCAGCGAAGCGCAACGGCTTGGTATCCGCACAATCAGCGATCTACAAAGACATCCCGAGCTCAAATTCGGGCTCACGCACGAATTTCTTGAGCGGCAGGATGGCTGGCGGCCATTGCGCCAGCGCTACGGACTGCCACAGCAAAATATCATCGGCATCGATCACGCCCTTGGTTACAGCGCGCTTGCGAACGGATCGATTGCTGTAAAGGACGCCTACTCGACGGATGCAAAAATAGAGCAGAATGATCTGATCGTTCTCGAAGACGACCTTCACTTCTTTCCGAAATATGAGGCGGTCTTCTTGTTCCGATCGTCCACGCGCGCAGACGCAATGGCAGCATTGCGGCGCCTGGAAGGCACCATGGATGAGACGCGAATGATTCGTCTGAACGCGGAAGCTGAGCGGACGAAGAATTACGCAAGAGCGGCAGATTTGTATTTTGAACGGAGCGCACGCTCACCCAATAGCCTTAATGATTCTTTTCCGCGCAAGCTGGCGCGCTGGACACTTCGCCATCTCCAGTTGGCTGGATTTTCGTTGCTGCTTTCAATCATCGTTGGGATTCCGCTTGGCATTGTTGCGAGTCGCGGCGGTGCTGTTGGCCATGTTATTCTTGGTTTCGCCGGCGTTGTGCAAACCATCCCGTCGCTTGCGTTGCTCGCCTTACTCGTTCCCCTGCCCTTTTTTGGAATCAGCATTCGCACTGCCATCGCGGCGCTTTTTCTGTACGGTTTGCTGCCAATTGTGCGCAACACCGCGACCGGTCTGCAGGATATTCCACGATCATTGCGCGAATCCGCGGTCGCGCTGGGACTCAGCCCAGTCGCGCGCCTTTGCGAAGTTTATCTGCCGATGGCGTCGCGATCCATCCTCTCCGGAATCAAAACCAGCGCCGTGATTAATATTGGAACTGCCACGCTCGCCGCGTTAATCGGCGCTGGCGGTTTAGGCGAACCGATCATAAGCGGCCTTAGCTTGAACGATCGCGTGACCATTCTCGAGGGTGCGATCCCTGCGGCTGTGCTCGCGCTTCTCGTGCAATCGTGCTTTGATTTGCTTGATCGCGTTTTGATTCCGAAAGGATTACGATTGTAGGACGATGCCAGTCGCCGAGGGCGCAGAATAAAATCAGACCGCAGAGCCGCGCCTCAAGCCAACGCGTTGAGGACAACGCGTCGCACTTTGCTCATTCGTGCGGTCACGCTTATGTACAAGTATGCCCATCGCCTCAATCAATCCCGCGACAGGCGAACAACTAAAGGAGTTTTCTGTTTTCGACGATGCGGAAATTGAGAAACGATTGAGCTGCGCGGAGAAAGCATTCAGGAACTATCGCCGAACAACCTTCACTGAGCGCGCGAAGTTGTTGCACGGCGTATCCGAACTGCTGTTCCAAGAAACGAAAACGTTTGCTGAGATCATCACGCTCGAGATGGGGAAACTGTTCCGCGATTCAGTCGCAGAGATCGAGAAGTGCGCGCGCGGTTGCCGGTTTTATGCCGAGAACGGTGCTCGATTTCTCGAGGAGGAACCGGCGCAGACCGATGCGGCTGAAAGTTACGTCGAGTATCAACCGCTCGGGCCTGTGCTCGCGGTGATGCCGTGGAATTTTCCTTTCTGGCAGGTGTTTCGGTTTGCTGCACCGGCTTTGATTGCCGGCAACGTCGGCTTGCTTAAGCACGCATCGAATGTGCCGCAGTGCGCGCTTGCAATTGAAGAAATCTTTTGCCGCGCCGGATTCGAGGATGGCGTTTTCCAAACGCTGCTGATCGAGCCGGATCAGGTGGAAAAACTGATCGTCGACGCGCGCGTGAAGGCCGTAACGGTGACAGGTAGCGAAAAAGCCGGAGCGGCTGTCGCGAGCGCAGCCGCGCGTGAAATCAAGAAAAGTGTGCTCGAACTAGGCGGCAGCGATGCATTCATCGTGATGCCAAGCGCGGACTTCGAATCGGCGTTGAGCACTGCGGTCAAAGCGCGCACGATCAACACCGGTCAGTCCTGTATCGCGGCGAAACGATTCATTATCGCGGACGAAATTTATGAGCGCTTCCTTCAACAATTCGTTGAGCGCATGCGCGCGCTCAAGGTTGGCGATCCAATGGATCCGGAGACAGAGCTCGGTCCACTTGCGACGGAACAAATCCTGCAGGGCGTGGACGATCAGGTTCAGAAGACGATCGCCCAAGGCGCAAAATTATTGACCGGCGGCAACCGAATTCATGGTGCGGGATTTTTCTACGAGCCCACGGTTCTCGTCGATGTGCCGAAAGAGTCGCCGGCGTACCGCGAAGAAGTCTTCGGCCCGGTTGCAGCTGTTTTCCGCGTGAGCAATGCCGACACGGCCGTCGAGCTCGCGAACGACACCACATTCGGCCTGGGTTCGAGCGCGTGGACCAAAGATCACAAGGAACAAAAACTTTTCGCATCGGAGTTGGACAGCGGAATGGTTTTCATCAACGCGATGGTCGCCTCCGATCCGCGTCTGCCATTCGGCGGCGTAAAACGCTCCGGATTCGGCCGCGAGCTTGGCGCCGCAGGCATTCGCGAATTCACGAATACGAAAACGATCTGGATTTCGTGAACGCGCGGTGTGCGTCAAATCGCTCGAGACGGAACAAGTCTTATTTTCACACCGCGACATTCCAGAGATCCTTTGTGAAGCGAAAGCCGTTTCGCTCGTAACCAAGCGATTCGTAAAATTTGTGGGTATCTTCCCGAGCAAGCCGTGTATTCAAAGCGACGCACTTGATTCCTCTTTGGGCGAAATCCTTCTCCGCAGTTGCGATCAGCGCGCGACCAATTCCGTGACGGCGCATCGTCCTCAATATAACAAGGGCAAGAATTCGGCCGGAGGGATCGTTATGCTCATAGCTTGGGTACGTGACTGTACCGATCATCCCGCACACTTTGCCATCACACACCGCCACAAACGCGCGACAGCGCTCATCGGTCGTGATCCGCTCTACTCGCATCTGCATCTCCGATTTCGTTGTTTCATACCCTAGCTCGCACATCAGCTGGGCGAGCGCCGCCGCATCGTTCACCTCGGCGACGCGAATCGTAAGATCGAAAAGTTGTTCGTTAGGCAAGGTGGTAGCGCGCTCCAAAGACGGCGCAAATCAAGGCGTCTGCGATTATGTTGAGATTGAATCAGGCCCGCCGCCGTTGATTCCGACGAAGCCTTCCCGTTCCAAATGCAAAATGATCTCTTGAGCTGCCTCCTCCGGCGACAACTCTCCTGTGTCCACTTTCACTTCGGCGTCGATCGGCTCTTCATAAGGATCGGATATTCCAGTAAATTCCTTTAAAATCCCGGCGCGGGCTTTCGCGTACAGGCCTTTTCGGTCGCGCTGCTCGCAAACTTCTACTGGCGTGGAAAGGTGCACCAGGATGAAGCCGCCAAACGGTTCGATCATTGCCCGCACGTCTTTGCGCGTGGAATCGTAGGGCGCAATCGGTGCACAGATGGCGATACCGCCGTTTTTTGTGATTTCGGAGGCAACATAGCCAATGCGGCGAATGTTGATGTCGCGGTGTTCCTTAGAAAAACCAAGCTCTGAAGAGAGATGTTTCCGCACGAGATCGCCGTCGAGCAGTGTCACCGGCCGGCCACCCATCTCGAGCAGCTTAATCATGAGCACATTGGCGATCGTCGATTTACCTGCACCGGAAAGACCGGTGAAAAATACCGTCATTCCTTGTTTGTGCCGCGGCGCGAAGGTACGCCGGAGTTCGCGCGAGATTTCGGGAAAAGTGAACCAGGTCGGAATCTCGCGGCCATCGTTTAGCCGTTGCCGCAATTGTGTGCCCGAGAGATTGAGTACGCGTGAGTTCGGAGGCACTTCGTTTTCGGGAAAATACTTATCCCTGTCTTCCACATAGACCATCATTTGGAAGGGCACCATCTGGACACCGATCTCTGCTTCATGTTTGCCGTACAGCTCCTGCGCTTCGTACGCTCCGTAGAATGGCTTTCCATCGGCATCGTTGCCTGGCCCCGCGTGATCGCGGCCAACGATGAAATGAGAGCAGCCGTGATTTTTTCGAATGATCGCGTGCCAGATCGCTTCCCGCGGGCCTCCCATCCGCATGGCTAAGGGCAATAAAGCCAGCTTTGCCGTGCCGCGTGGATATTTGGAGACAAGCAATTGATAGCAACGGACTCGGGTGAAGTAGTCCACATCACCGGGCCGGGTCATGCCGACAGACGGATGAATGAGAAGACTGGCTTCGACCTGGCTCGCGGCGCGAAACGTCAATTCCACGTGTGCGCGATGCATCGGATTGCGCGTCTGGAACCCGACGATCCGGCGCCAGCCCAAGTTGACGAACTCCGCGCGCAGCTCCGACGGTGTAAGCCGAAGAGGCCGGAAATCGTAATGGGTGGGCAGTTGCAAACTCTCAACGCGTCCACCCACGTACCAGCCATGTCCCTTGTTCAGAAGATAATCGACACCGGGATGCACCGCGCTCGTAGTTCCCAGAACAGCCTGTGCTTCGGCCTTGCGATCCGGTTCCCAGACATCCTCCACGTATAATACTGCAAGCATCACGCCCTCGGAATCCCGCAGCGCGACCTTGCTGCTCCCAGGTTTGAGTGATTTCGCAAACCCCTCCGGCACATCAAGCATAATCGGGATTGGCCAAATCACGCCGCTCTTCAATTTCATCTCATGACAGACGCCCTCGTAATCAGCGCGATTCATGAAACCGCGCAGCGGTGAGAACCCGCCGCTTAGCAGAAGCTCAAGATCGCGAATCTGACGACTGGTTAGGTCCCAGGAGGGAAAATCTTTGGAACGCGCTTTAAGTTCGGCGGAGTTCCCCTGGTCGAGCGTAAGGTCAACCAGTTCGCCACCATGCGGGGCAATAAGATGGCCGTGAGATTGTGGATTATCTATGTTCATGATACGCGAGATGCGTGCGAGCCAATTTAGTCGTGTCGTATGGTTATCGTGGCCGCACATCAAGAGATTTACGGAGATTGAGCGGCTTGGTTCCGTTCTTCTGGTAATCTGTGTTTCATCCGTGTCAATCTGTGGCGAGGGGTTTCCTGTTGCGCCTCTGGAACGCAAACTTAGTGTTCGGATATGCCGGAAACACGCGCGACAGCCTACGATTCCAAGATCGAAGGGAACGTAATTTTTACGCGTTTCGATGCGGCGCTCAATTGGGTCCGGAAGAATTCGCTTTGGCCGATGCCGATGGGGTTGGCCTGTTGCGCCATCGAGTTGATGGCCACAGCTGCGTCACGATTCGATATTTCGCGGTTCGGCGCGGAAGTGATGCGCTTCTCGCCGCGTCAATGTGACGTGATGATCGTCGCCGGCACCGTCACGTACAAGATGGCGCTGGCGGTAAAACGAATTTATGAGCAAATGCCGGAACCAAAATGGGTAATCGCCATGGGCGCGTGCGCGTCCACCGGCGGAATGTATCGTTCCTACGCTGTGCTACAGGGCATTGATCAGCTGTTGCCGGTGGACGTTTACATTTCTGGGTGTCCGCCGCGTCCGGAAGCGTTGCTCGCCGGCTTGATGAAATTACAGGAAAAAATTTCACGTGAACCCGCCTTGAGAGATCAGGCACCGCGATTGGCAGAAAAACTCGAGGAAGCGCTGGCATGAGCAGGATCACCACGTCATCCCGAGCGATATCGAGGGATCCCGGTGGGTTACTCATCGGTTTCGCTGCGGGATTCTTCGACTCCGCTTCGCTTCGCTCAGAATGAGCGCCCGTTATAGGCCGCTATGATTCCGCAAGAAATCTTCAATTCGTTAGGCCAAGTCTTCGGCAAAAAACTTCAGCATAAAACTGAATTTCGTGGCGAAACGACGTACGTAATCGCCGCAAGCGATCTCCGCGAAATCGCGAAGTTCTGCCGTGTCCAACTTTCATTCGATTATTTGCTCGACATCACCAGTATCGACAATTTCGGCGAAGAGCCGCGTTTCGAAATTGTTTATCACCTGTACTCAATGCCACATGGTGCAAACCTCCGATTAAAATTGAAACTCTCGGAAGAAGTCGGTGCGCTCGATACCGTTTCGGACATCTGGCCAACGGCCGACTGGCACGAGCGCGAGATTTACGACATGATGGGCATCAAGTTTAACGGGCATCCCGATTTGCGTCGTATTTTGATGTGGGACGGCTACCCATTCTTCCCGTTGCGAAAGGATTTTCCGCTCGCAGGATTGCCGAGCGATATGCCCGATGTCGCCTTCACCAAAGTCACGCCCCTTGAAGGCGGTCCCTTCGTCACAGTTCCAAGTACTGCAGGTTCAAAAGATCGCGAGCCGCGTGCACGCCCGCGGGAACTATAGGGCCTCAGTGGGACAGCCGTGTCGTTTCTCAATCACATCAAGCGGCCGAGATCGGCGGCGCTGTTTCGGGCTTCTGCGTGGCAACCATTACGTCGGGGCGCACGGCTTCGTCGCGCAGAATGGCAGTCGTCTTTCCACTCGGCTTTGGGTAGGCGATGCGACTGTGCAACATCGATAAGAGGGTGAACCGGAATCGGTCGGCGATCGTTTTCAGTTCGCCGAGGGTAAGATCGCATTCGTCCAATTGCCGGTCACTGATGCGCTCTTCGATAAGTTCATTCACCAGCGTTTTGATTTTTTGCGGCGTCGGTTTCACTAGACTGCGCGAAGCGCTTTCGACTGTATCGGCCAAACTTACGATGGCACTCTCTTTCGTCTGCGGTTTCGGTCCGCTGTAACGAAAACTTTCTTGGTGCACCTCAGGGACGTCGTCTTCGCGCAGCCTCATGATCTTACCTCCTGCGAGCGCGTCTTCATGCTGTTGGAGCGCCCGTTGATAAAAATAACGGACGAGCGATGTGCCGTGATGCTCCTGAATAATGTCGATGATGCGCTGGTTTAACCGGTGCTTCAGCGCGAGGTCCACCCCTTCCTTCACATGCGCGATGATGATCAACGCACTCATGGTCGGCGCGAGGTCATCGTGCGGGTTCCGCCCAAACGCCATGTTCTCGGTGTAGTATTCCGGCTTCACCAGCTTGCCGACGTCGTGGAAGTAAGAGCAGACGCGACAAAGCGTCGCATTGGCGCCGATCGCTTCCGCGGCAGCTTCGGCAAGATTCGCGACGACCAAGCTGTGGTGATAAGTGCCCGGCGCCTCAATCGTCATGCGCCGCAGCAACGGATGGTTGAGATCGGACGCTTCTAGCCAAGAAATGTCCGTGGTGATTTGGAACAGGTTTTCAAGCATCGGCAGCGCACCGCCAACCAGAGTCGCGGTGACGATTCCGTTGCCGATGGCAAGCGCACTTTGCACTCCGAGCATGGCCAAGTTATTAGCCGTCGGGTAGAACCAATTGATTGGTCCGATCAGTCCGAACGTCAGCGACAGAAGCCAGATAGCGAGCCCGACGAAGAAACCAGCGCGGATCAATCGACCGCGGCGTCGCACCTGCAGCGTGAGAGAGACAGCTGTAAATCCGCTGATTAGACTGGTGATTAAAAGAGGCGCATCGATGGGACCAAACAACATGCTGCTCCACAGGCTCACGAAAAACGCTGCGTAAAGCCCGTGCTGCCGACCCAGCAAGACGCTCAACACCAGCGGCGCAAAAGCATATGGCGTAATCAATCCGGCCGTTTCTGGTCTCAAGAAGCGGTAATTGCCGCTGTTGCAAACGACCAGCAGCAATTTGATGACTGCCAGTTGCACAAAAATAACGCTGAAGACGAGAAGAATTCGCGAGTTTTGCTCGAAGCTTTTTGGCTGATTGATCCAAAGCTGCGTGATCGCTGTGGCTAGGACCAGTAGCGCTATGATGTAATTCTTCGTTGGCTCCGGTTGTTGCCCCCTAAAGACAAGAAACGCCAGACCACCAGCAAAGAGCGCAAAAATGAATACCTTTGCATACGACGAGCATTCCAAGTTGCGCATTAGATCACTGTGTGACCGGCGCCGTCGCCGTTTGCGCGATGCGAGGCCGCGTTTCACGAGACGGCTGCGTTTTAAAAAATCGAACATGACAATCGTTACTTGCGAGATTTGGGCGCGCGGTGCGCCTGATACGCGCCGATGATGGCGCGCACCAGTTCATGACGGACAACGTCGCGCTCGGTGAAGTACACGGTCGCGATGCCCGGCACGTTCTTCAACGCCTGCAACGCCTCGACGAGGCCTGAGCGCTTGTTTGCCGGCAAATCAATCTGTGTGACGTCGCCGGTGACGACGCATTTGGAATTCAAACCGATGCGCGTCAGCAACATGAACATCTGCTCAGTGGTTGTGTTTTGGGCTTCATCAAGAATGACAAAGGCGTTGCTCAAAGTGCGTCCACGCATATACGCAAGCGGAGCCACTTCGATCGTTTGCCGCGCGATCGCCCGCTCCATTTCTTCCGGCTCAAGCATCTCTCGTAATGCATCACGAAGTGGTCGGAGATACGGGAGGATTTTTTGTTCCAAGTCGCCCGGGAGAAAACCAAGTGCTTCCCCCGCTTCCACCGCAGGTCGGGTCAAAATAATGCGGGCCACCTGTTCCTTCTTTAGTGCTGCCACAGCCATCGCGACCGCAAGATAAGTTTTGCCGGTCCCCGCCGGCCCAATCCCAAAAACAACGTCATGCTTCTGAATCGCCTCCACGTATGCTCTCTGGGTGGCGCTCCGTGCTACGACAGGAGGCTTGCGCGAAGAGGTTGCGATTTTGGTCGAAACAATGTCGCCGAGACTCTCATCGCGTTCTTCGGTCACGGCCTTGAGCGTGTAATTGAATTCGTGTTTCTGAATGTCAACGCCTTGTTGCCGGGCTTGTTCAAGCTGTTGAAACACCTGCTGGGCCTTGTCGACCCGACTCCGGTCCCCTTCCAGCTTCATCCAGCCTTCGCGCGTCGTCACTTTGACGCCTAACGAGTCCTCGAGATGCTTCAAAAGCTTGATGTCATTCGCGTAGAGCGACTGCAAAGCGCGAGGGCTCTCGAACTGCAAAGTCCGCGATTCAGTCATAATCGTGGCATACCGCTGCCACGAATTCTAAAGCTAGCGAAAACCATACACCAGCGCCCAGTGCGTGCGTTCCTCTGGCGATTGTTCCACGCTCACGATGATAAAATAACTGCCTGTCGCTTTTGGGATTACGTGTGCAGCCGCGAAATGGCCTTTCTCCCAGCTGTCGGGTTCTTCCGCGAGCTTGCCATCGGAATCGTAAACGTGAACGGATACCTTTGCCTTGTCGGCTTCCGTTCCCAGCCAGAACCAGTATTCGTTTCCTTTGAATAACTGCTGTCGCACAGCTTTCTTCTCTCCAGAACCGAGGTCTCCTCCCCAATAATCCTCGCGCACTTGGAAGCCTTGTTTGACGTACGGTTCGGCGGCCTGAAGCGCAAACGATTGCGCGTCGTCCACAGAAGCGAAAATCGCAGGCCGCAATGCCGTAATGATCAGCAGCAGAGAGCTTGCGCGGACGAAAATATTCACGAAGCGGTTCATCGAAGTCTAATCCTTGGTGACGATCCCCTGGCCAAGTCGCGTAGTGATCTCGCTAACCTTCTTCACTGTCTCAGGCGGAATCCGGCGATCACCGACATCGATCAAGGGTTTCACCTCGCCCAGAGCATCCTGAATTTGGTGGATAATTGGAAGATCAAACTCCGGCATTCCCTGTAGTCTTTTTTGAAAATAAGAAAGCAGATCAGGCTGGTGCAGCAGCTCTGCGCCGTCCGCGGAAAAATGTTCGTTAACCACTGATGTCAATACTTCGGTTCCGCGCAGCCAGCCGCCCAAGCTAACGAGCTGCGACAACTTTTCATCGTGCACCTCGTTCATTGCTTGTTGTACGCTGTTCTGCGTGCGATCCAGTTCCCGGCGCACATTGCTCCAATTCCGCTTGTCTGCTGCCTCAATGATCGCCTTCGCATGCGGTGTAATCGAATTTCCCACACCAATACCTTTCGCCAGCGTCATGACACGCTGCCCAATATCCTTCACGGTTTCTGCGTCTTCCGCCTGCACGGCGATAAAACCATCCGCAATCACCGTCCCCAGCAAGAGAGCAATACGTGGACGCTCAGTGAAGTTCGGTCCCTTGTCACTGCGGACATGTGCCCTCCAGTTCACCGTGCCCAGTTTGTTCAGCGCACCAAAAATCTCGTTAGGCAATGGCACCACAACGTCTTCCACGGTCGTGGAAAATTGTTTAGTGTTAATCTGCTGCGGCGCCTGGGCGGCATTCGCGCAAAGGGCAAAACCGCAGAGCACACCCACGGTCTTAAAATATCTTATAAAAGGCATCATTGGCACTTTCGACTGTTGATTTCGGCTTCGTATTCAGGATTAATGGAGCAAATCTTAACCGGAACTCCCGCGGTACACAACTCATGCCAGCATCGATCTCATTCATCCGTTCAAGTCGCAAATCCGCAAGCGATTTGAGCCGTCAACGCCCAAGTCTAAAATCGCCATGAAATTGGATCGACTGGAGCAGATCCTTGAGCGCGCGGCTTCGAGGCGAATCACCGTTATCGGCGATCTGATGCTTGACGAATTTGTCTGGGGAAAGGTCGGCCGCATCTCGCCGGAGGCGCCGGTCCCAGTCGTGGAGGTGACTGGAGAATCGTGGTACCCGGGCGGCGCGGCCAACGTTGCCCGGAACCTGCGTGAATTTGTCCATCACGTGGCCGTAATCGGAATGCTTGGCAAAGATCGCAGTGGCCGCCAACTGCGAGAGCTATTGGCGGAGCAAAACATCGACACGTCCAGCACGATCGAGGACGAAAGCTTTTGCACAATCGTCAAAACCCGTATCATCGCGCTAAATCAGCAGGTGGTTCGTGTCGATCGCGAAAAAATCCTTACCCTATCGAGCGCACACACAGCGATGGCAGTCGCGGCGGTTCGAGACAGTCTCAAAGAAACCGATGCGATTATTTTTGAAGACTACGGCAAGGGGTTTGTGACAACCGAACTGGTGGCCCAAATTGCTCGCGAGGCGGCCGCGGCTGGTAAGATAATGGCAGCCGACCCCAATCCGCGGCACTCCGTCGACTGGCGCGGCGTTACAGTGGTCAAACCAAACCGTGCTGAAGCGTTTCTTGCAGCGGGGATTCCCTCGCGTGACGCCGACGAGGCTCCAACAAAGGACACCGATCTTGAGCACGTCGGTAAAGCCCTTCTTAAGAAATGGGAAACTCAATACGTCCTGATCACGCTGGGCGAACACGGAATGATGCTTTTCCGGCAGAACGAAGCGCCGCACTATATCCGCACGAAGGCTCGTCAGGTTTTCGATGTCTCGGGTGCGGGCGACACCGCGATTGCGCTCTTCACGCTTGGGCTCGTCTGCGGCGCGACTCCGATTGAAGCGGCGGAGATTGCAAATCACGGAAGCGCTGTAGTCGTGAGCAAACTTGGAACGGCGACTGTGACGCGAGATGAACTCGTCGCCAGTTTTCGAGAGGACAGGGAAGATGCGTGACGCGCTGTCGTCAGCCGTCTTTATCGATCGCGACGGCACGATCATGGAAGATACCGACTATTGTTCCCATCCGAAGGATGTGCGGATTTTTCCAGGTGTGCTTGAGGCGCTGCGACGTTTGAAATCGCGAGGGTTCAAACTAATCATCATCACAAATCAAAGCGGGATCGGGCGCGGATTCTTCACGCTCGATCAATACCGGGCGGTCGAATCGAAGGTTCTACGGCAACTTGGCGACGGTTTGGTTGACGCCACTTACTACTGTCCCGATGCTCCCGGACAACATTCGAAGTGCCGCAAGCCCGCGGCGGGAATGGTTGTCAAAGCCGCGCGAGACCATCAGATCGACCTTTCCCATTCGTTTTTGATCGGCGACAAGGAGGTCGACGTCGAATGCGCCCACAATGCGGGTGTACGTGCGATTCGCGTGCGGACCGGAATTGAACGCGATGTTACAGGAAGCAACGCAGATTGGGTGGCCGATGACATGCCCGCAGCGGTCCAGATCATCTTGAACAAAAAGCCATGACCGTCCGGTCATTTGTTGCTGAGCGAGAAATAAAAGCAGTAGGAATCATTCCAGCGCGTTGGGGTTCTACGCGTTTCCCAGGAAAACCATTGCATCTGATTGCTGGCAAGGCTCTTTTGCGACACGTATGGGAGCGGTGCGAAAGAGCAAAGAATCTCGATGCGGTAATCGTTGCCACAGACGATATTCGCATCGCCGAGGCTGCTTTTAATTGGGGTGCCGAAGTCGCCCTCACTTCAACAAACCACTGCAGCGGAACCGATCGGATAGCCGAAGTCGCAGGCAACGCAAAACAGTTCGCGTTCATCATCAACATTCAGGGGGATGAACCGTTGGTTGATCCACGGCTAATCGAGAAGATCGTCGAGAAACTCCGCTCGGACCGTGCAGTCGGGATCGTCACTGCCGCGCATCGATTTGAACATTCAGAGGACGCGTTGTCCCCTAACCAGGTCAAAGTGGTTGTCGATCTTGCCGGAAACGCCCTCTATTTCTCTCGCGTCCCAATTCCATTCCAACCTCCAAGGAGCGGCGGTGTTCAGTCCGCCGAACAGAAGAAGGACCGTTTCTTGTTTCTTCGTCATCAGGGCATCTACGGTTTTCGGCGGAACGCCCTCCTGCAATTCGTGAAGTGGAAACCGGCTCCATTGGAACGTGCTGAGTCGCTCGAGCAATTGCGCGCATTAGAGAATGGTGTAAAGGTCCATGTGCTCATCACCGCCAAGGGATCGCCGGGGATAGATACATTGGCCGACGCAGAAGCGCTGGAGCAAAAGCTTGCTAGCGCGAAAGCGGGAATCTCTTGATGAAATATATTTTTGTCACGGGCGGCGTCGTAAGCTCGTTAGGCAAAGGGCTTACTGCTGCCTCATTGGGAACATTGCTCGAAGCGCGCAGTTTGCGTGTTGCACTCCAAAAGTTTGATCCGTATCTAAATGTTGATCCCGGAACGATGAATCCGTCCCAGCACGGCGAAGTCTACGTGCTCAATGACGGCGCGGAAACTGATCTCGACCTTGGCCACTACGAGCGATTCACCAATTGCGTGCTCACGCGGCACAATAATCTCACCAGCGGCCAAGTTTATGAGACAGTCATTTTAAAGGAACGCCGCGGCGATTATCTGGGCAAAACCGTGCAGGTGATTCCCCACGTCACCGACGTGATTAAGGGTCGCATCCGCAAACTGTCAGATGAGACCAAATACGACGTGGTGATCACGGAAATCGGAGGCACGACTGGAGACATCGAAGGTCTTCCGTTTATCGAGGCGATTCGCCAATTCATTCTTGAAGTCGGGCCCGAAAATGTCGTGAACATGCATGTCACGCTTGTTCCCTACATCAAGGCCGCGCACGAATTGAAAACGAAGCCGACCCAACAAAGCGTAGCGAAGCTGCGCGAAATCGGTTTGCAGCCGCAGGTGTTGATTTGCCGCTCGGAAAAACCGATCGACCGCGATGTGCGTCGTAAGTTGTCAATGTTTTGCAGCGTTGTGGAAAAGGCGGTGATCGAGGAACGCGACGTCGAGCACACCATTTACGAGGTGCCTTTGACCCTGCACGCCGAGGGACTAGACCAACTCGTATGCGATCTTCTGCACCTCGAAGCGCCCCGGCCCGACCTGAAGGACTGGCGAAAATTCGTCGACCGCGTCGTTAGTCCGAGCAAACGCGTCAAGATCGCCGTCGTCGGCAAATACATGGACGTTCGCGACGCCTACAAGAGCATCTATGAATCGCTGACCCACGCCGCGGCGAGCGAAGACTGCGGAATCGATCTCAAACTTGTCGATGCTGAATCCCTCGCGGATGGCGCCGATGACCAACTGGAAGATGTAGCCGGCGTTCTCATTCCCGGTGGATTTGGCGTTCGCGGAGCGGAAGGAAAAATCAATGCCGCACGTTACGCGCGCGAGCACGGAACCCCGTATCTTGGTCTGTGCCTCGGCATGCAAGTGGCCACGATTGAATTCGCCAGAAACGTATGTGGAATCAAAGACGCCAACAGCACCGAGTTCGACAAGGACAATCCGGACCCGGTCATCTCGCTGCTGGAAGAGCAGCGGGGCGTACGTAACAAAGGCGCAAGTATGCGGCTGGGAACCTGGCCGACAAAAATTGCTCCGGGAACACTCGCGGAAAAAATCTACGGCAACACCGAGGTAACTGAGCGGCACCGCCACCGTTACGAGTTTAACATGAAATATCGCGACCGGATGAATGCGAAAGGTTTCGTAATTTCAGGAACATCACCCGACGGCACACTCGCTGAATTGATCGAGCTACGCGATCATCCCTACTTTATTGGTTGCCAGTATCACCCCGAATTTCAAAGCAAACCCAACAAACCGCATCCCCTCTTCAAGGGATTTATTGCAGCTGCTTTGGCGTATCAGGCGGGCGGCAAGAAGCCAATCACCCCCATCGAACAAGCGCCAATCAGCGTGTCAGACGAGCGGCTCGTTCTGCAACGCTGATTTTTTTGCAGTGACGTTTTGAACTGCGGCGTTGCTGCGCCTCTTTCAATTGCATTGCGCACTCTATCGGTGCGACGCTCGTTCAAGTCGATCCATTATCGCCGCGCCGAGTCCCCGAGACGGAACTCGTTCCGCAATGATGAGATCGAGACCGAGTGCATCGAGCTCGCGCAGGTAACGAAATAAATTTGCGGCCGCTTCTCGCAGGTCTCCGCGGTCGCTTAGATTTCGAACGGCGGCGAACGCTTCGGAGCCGCGGGTTTCCAGCTGCGGTGATGTAGCGCTTGGAAAAGCGCCGCTCCACGCAAGCAAGCCAACGCGCTGATTCTTCTGTGGAGGAAATGCTTCGGCCTTATCAATCAAACGCAACGGTGTTGTCGGCGTATAATGCGACGGCAATTGCCCTGGAACGGAAATTCTTTGTGTCCCGGTAACGCTCACGATGTCTGCAAACTCGGATAGCTGTTCGTCTGTAATCGGACCGCGTCGCAAGACCGCGATTTTGCCGTCCCGAACAGCGACGATTGTCGACTCGATGCCGTGCTCTGTCGGTCCGGCATCGACGATGAGTGGGATCCGTCCGTCGAGTTCATCCAACACGTGCTGCGTTGCTGTCGGACTGACGCGTCCGAATCGATTTGCACTCGGCGCAGCGAGCGGCTCATCCAATTCACCCACGATTTCAGCAAACACAGGATGCGCACTGAGTCGCACCGCCACCGTCTCCAACCCCGCCGTAACAATGTCAGGAACGATCTCGCGCTTTGGCAAAACTATCGTGACCGGGCCAGGCCAAAACTTGTCGGCCAACTTGCCGATCAGTTGTCGATCGCCCGCTGGCACATCTACAATTCTCCCGAGCCAATCGCGATTCGGCAGATGAACAATGAGCGGATCGAAGCGCGGCCGTTCCTTCGCCGCAAAAATTTTCGCGACGGCAATCGGGTTGAGCGCCCTAGCGGCGAGTCCGTAAACAGTTTCTGTGGGCAGAGCGACAAGGTCGCCTTTCCGCAGCAGTTCAACCGCCGCGACGCGGTCGGTTGAAATCACTGTTTTCACCTTGGCAATTTCGCGGACAAGACCGCTTCGGACTGTTTCCTGCGAAACGCTTCTAACTTTTGACGAAGTGCGTCATCAGATGTGGCGAGAATCGCAGCCGCCAGAAGTGCGGCATTTTTTGCTCCCGCCTCTCCTATGGCCAGCGTTCCGACCGGAATGCCACCGGGCATTTGCGCCGTGGACAACAGCGAATCGAGTCCCTGTAGCTTCGATTGGATTGGCACACCGAGAACCGGCAGCCAAGTGTGCGCCGCAATGACTCCGGCCAGATGTGCCGCACCACCTGCTCCGGCGATGATCACTCGCAGCCCTCGATCCGCTGCGCCTCGCGCGAACTCTGCCGTCGCGTCGGGCGTCCGATGAGCGGACAACACACGCGCTTCGTTCTGCACGCCAAGTTCATCTAATGTTTCCACAGCATTCAGCATCGTGTCCCAGTCCGATTTGCTTCCCATGATGACGGCAACCAAAGGTTTCGATTCAGGCATGGGCAAATTGTAGAGATTTTCCGTGAAAGGCCAACTCGTCCTGTCATTCCCAGCAAAGTCGAGGAATCTCTGGCTTTCGTTTACCGCCGAAAAATCGCATCCGAAGATGTTTCGCTTCGCTCAACATGACAGGAACCAAATGTAGCTGAAGCCAATGTTAATGAGATAGTGGAAGGTGAAGCAAGTCCATCGATCGATCGTTCTCATCGGGATGATGGGCGCCGGTAAATCGGCAGTTGGACGGTGCCTGCGCCGCCGAATGGGTTTAACTTTGCTCGATATCGATGAGGTCGTTGCTTCGAACTTCGGGATGTCGATCCCAGAAATTTTTGCCGAACACGGTGAAAAAAAATTCCGGGAGGCGGAAACCGAAGCGCTTCGCCGCGTACGAACTGAAGAACAAACGATAATCATTACCGGGGGCGGCATCGTGTTGGGCAAAGAAAATGTCGAGATTTTAAAAAAACAGGCTGCCATCGTGTGGCTCGACGCGGATGAGAGAACGCTGTTTGCGAGGGCCTCCCGGAAACAGAACAGACCATTACTGCAGACGAAAAACCCAAGGAAGACCTTCTCGCAAATCCTTGGTGCCCGCAGGCCTCTTTACGCAAACATTGCGAATATCCGGGTCGATACGTCGGTACTCACGGATGAAGAAGTCGCCCTGGCGATCTTGGCGAAACTCAGGAGAATAAGTCCTACACCGGAATCACCCATCCGGGCTAAAGCGTCATGATGCAGATTTCGGCAACAGAATTGAAGGCGCGCCTCGTCTCTTTTGCGAGAGAGATCGGGTTTGATTCGTGTCGCGTAGCCGCGTGCAACGTGGCGGCGCATGCAAATGACTTTCGTGAATGGCTCCGCGAGGGCGCGCACGGCGAAATGAATTACATGCAGCGCGGCGAGGAAAAACGTTGCGATCCACAAAGCATTTTGCCCGGCGCGCGGTCAATTGTTGTTTTGGCGTTAAATTATTTTCAGGGAGACGCGGCCCACAGGGCCGCGGCTACAGGAAGAACAGGACGGATCGCGCGATACGCCTGGGGCGAGGACTATCACGATGTAATCAGGGCAAAGCTGAACAGGATCGACGAGTTCTTTCGCAGCTTCGGTGGACAGCAAAAATGTTACGTCGACACCGGGCCGGTGCTGGAACGGGATCATGCCGCGCAAGCTGGCATTGGCTGGCACGGCAAAAGCACCATGCTTATCGATGAACGGCTTGGGACCTGGTTTTTTCTAGCAGAAGTTCTAACCACACTGGAATTGCCGCAGGACGAGCCGGTCCCGGATCGCTGCGGAACGTGCCACCGTTGCATCACTGCCTGTCCAACCGGCGCCATTACCGCTGCGCATCGATTGGATGCGCGTCGGTGCATTTCTTACCTAACGATTGAACTGAAAACCGCCATCCCTGTAGAGCTTCGTCCACTCATGGGCGATCGCATCTTTGGTTGCGATGATTGTCTGGACGCCTGCCCTTGGAACCGGTTCGCTAAAGAATCTCGAGAGAGCGCGTTCAGCGCGCGCCGATCAACGAATGGCATGTTGCTGCGGGAATATTTGAACCTAACCGACGCGGATTTCCGGGCGATTTTCAGAAAGTCGCCGATTGGGCGAATAAAACGCCGCGGGTTTCTACGCAATGTGTGTGTCGCGCTGGGCAATGTGGGCGATCAATCCGACCTTCCGGCGCTCGAACGCGCGGCATCCGACCCGGAGCCACTGATTGCCGAGCACGCCGCATGGGCAATTCAACAGATCCGCGATAGGCAAAAGCAGGCGCGGTCGCAAATTGTTTGAATCCAAACTGCCCGCAGACTGCATCCCACCGATTGAGGGCCATGAACGTGCGCTATTGGCGAAAGTCTAAAGAGAGATAGCTTCAGCGCCATAAGCGATCATGCCATGCATCAAGCATTGACCACTCCCCCGCTTGCCCGTGACGCCGTGAAGAAGCGCCGGCAGGGTCGCAGGCGCAAGATTCTTTTTGGCTCCGCCGGCGCAGTGCTGCTTGTGATCATCGGGCTGGTCGTGGCCGGCAAGCGCGAGAAGCCAATCCCGGTGACAACGGAAAAAGCGGTGCGTAGGACCATTCTGCAGACCGTCTCCGCCACGGGCAAGGTCCAGCCCGAAACCGAAGTGAAAATTTCGCCGGAAGTCGCCGGGGAGATTATCGAGCTGCCCGTCGAGGATGGCATGCAGGTCAAGAAAGGCGACCTGCTTTTGAAAATTAAACCTGATTCCTACAAAGCATTACTCGAACAACAGGAAGCAGCGATTAGCGCCGCGAAAGCGACAAATCTTCAGCAAAAAGCGACGATGCTTAAGACCGAGCACGACTTCCGCCGATCAAAGGACTTGTTCGAGAAAAAGCTGATTTCAGAGCAGGAATACAATGCCGCGGAAGCAGCGACCGACGTAGCGAAAAATACTCACGAGAGCTCACTGCACGAAATCGAACGGGCACAGGCCAGCTCAAGCCAGGCGCGCGATCAACTTTCAAAAACGACGATTTATTCGCCGATGGACGGAACAGTCACCATTCTAAACAGCAAACTGGGCGAACGCCTCGTCGCGACCAATCAATTTGCCGGGACCGATGTGCTGCGAGTCGCCGATCTCAGCCACATGCAAGCCGTGGTGGACGTGAACGAAAATGATGTCATAAACGTGAAACTTGGGGATAAGGCAAACATCAAAATCGACGCGTACGGCGACCGCAAATTTAAAGGTGCTGTTCAGCAAATCGCGAACACCGGAAAAACGACCGGGACCGGCACACAGGAAGAAGTCACGAATTTCGAGGTAAAAATTCGCGTCGACAATCACGATGTAGCATTACGCCCGGGACTGAGTTGCACCGCGGATATCGAGACGGACATGGTTAAGGATGCCGTCGCAGTGCCGATGCAAAGCGTGACGATTCGCACGGGTGACACAAACTTCAGCCCGGAGGAAGTCGAAAAACAAAAGCAAAGAGTCGCCGCGCGCGATAAGGACGACAACAAGGCAGAACTCAGCAATGACCGTCTCGAGAAACAGGCGCAGAAAGAAGAACGCGAAAAGCTGGCCAAGGTTGTCTTCATCAAGAACGGCAACAAAGCGCAGATGGTGAAGGTGACGACAGGCATCGCCGACGATTCCTACATGGAAATCAAAAGCGGCATCAAACCCGGTGACGAAGTCATCTCAGGCAGCTACAGCGCGATCAGCCGGAAACTAAAAGAAGGCGCGAAGGTCGCGTACGACAAGGAAGTCGCGAAGTGACGAGTGTCACTCGATCATCGGAGCCGATAACCATCGACATCGAGAACATCACGAAGGACTACGTGATGGGGGAAGAGACGGTTCATGCCCTGCGCGGCGTGTCGTTGCAAATTCTTAGCAACGAATATCTGGCGATTATGGGCCCCAGTGGCAGCGGCAAATCGACACTTATGAACATGCTCGGCTGCCTCGATACGCCGAGTTCCGGACGCTACGAATTCAATGGACGCGACGTTTCCAGCATGACGGACGATGAATTGGCGGCGATTCGGAATCGCGAGATCGGTTTTGTTTTTCAAACCTTCAATCTTCTTCCGCGCGCCGACAGCTTGCGGAATGTGGAGCTCCCTCTCGTTTACGCCGGCATCGATCCGGAAACACGCCGTGAGCGTGCCGCGCACGTGTTGCGGGAAGTTGGGCTCGGTGATCGTTTGCACCATAAACCTAACGAGCTTTCCGGCGGCCAACGGCAGCGCGTCGCGATCGCAAGGGCTTTAGTAAACGATCCATCCATCATTCTGGCCGATGAACCTACCGGCAATCTCGATTCGAAAACCGGTGATGAAATCATGACCCTTTTCGAAAATCTGTATCAACGCGGACATACAATTATCCTCGTTACGCACGAAGCCGAAATCGCGAATCATGCGCGGCGCACGGTCCGGTTGCGCGATGGGCTAATCGAAAGTGACGACGGCGGGTTCGACGGCATCAAGAACTTACCGGTGGAAGATCCCCTGCCAGCCGATGCTGCGGTTTACTAATGAAGCGCTTTTTGTACGAGCTGAGCGAAAGCTGGAAAATCGCCGTGGCGCAGATGCGTTCGAACAAAACACGCTCAACCCTCACCGCACTCGGCGTCGTCATCGGGATTGTCGCTGTGACGCTGATGGGGACCGCGATCGGTGGAATCCAGGTTGGATTCGACAAAAGCATGGCCATTTTCGGCGACGATGTGCTCTACGTCTCGCAATGGCCGTGGAAGCGTGTGGATGATTGGTGGAACTACCGCGACCGTAAAAAGATCAAGACCGAGTACGCCGAGCCGATCAACCGCATCATCGCTGCGACGCCGAATTCGAATCTCGTGATCGCGGTACCCACTTCAAGTCTGCTGCGCAGCGTGAAAAATGGCCAAAGCGAAGTCAGCAATGTTCTGATCAGGGGAACCGTCTCGGATTACCTCATCACTTCGACTTTTGACTTTAAGGAGGGCCGATTTTTTAACGATGTCGAATCACGAAGTGGCGCCAACGTGTGCGTGATCGGCTACGATGTGGCTGACGCGCTGTTTCCTTCCGAGAGCCCGATCGACAAATCGGTGCTGATCAATGGGCAACCTTTCAGAGTAGTCGGGGTCATCTCACGGCAAGGCACATTTTTGGGATTATTCAGTCTGGATTCGATTGTCGTGATGCCGTTGCCAGCATTCCAAAAATACTTTAGCGCCAAAAGCGATTCCGACATTCTGGTAAAAGTGAAGGACAAAACGAAGCTCGCCGAAGCGAAAGACGAGCTGACTGGCGTCATGCGGCGCGTGCGCGGATTGCCGCCGGAGAAAAAAGACGACTTCAGCATCAACGAACAACAAGCGCTGAAAAGCACGCTCGATCCAATCAAGAACTCCATCGCCATCGCCGGGCTTTTTGTCACTGGCCTTTCGCTTTTTGTCGGCGCAATCGGGATAATGAATATCACGTTTGTGAGCGTGAAGGAGCGCACGCGCGAAATCGGAACGCGCAAAGCTCTGGGCGCGCGGAGGCGCACGATCCTTCTTCAATTTCTGATTGAATCCACTTCGCTGTGTCTGCTCGGCGGATTCATCGGATTGGGCTTTGCGTACGTAATGTGCTCCGGAATTGCCAAGGCATTTCCCTCTTTTCCAATCCAGTTCTCCCTCGGTCTCGTAATCGTGAGTATGGCCGTCTCAATTCTGACGGGATTGTTCTCCGGTTTCGCCCCCGCTTGGTCCGCCTCCCGTCTCGATCCAGTCGCGGCGCTTCGGTACGAATGACTATTTAACCACAGAGGACACAGAGCGCGCAGAGACCATGAAGAATTTCAATGGGCTGACCGAGACGATCATCGGTGCTGCAATGGAAGTCCACCGCCCACTCGGACCAGGATTGCTGGAATCGACCTATGAAATGTGCCTTTGTCGGGAACTAGCATCCGTGGAATTCCATTAGAACGGCAGGTCCCGATTCCTGTGGAATACAAAGGAGTTAAATTGGACTGCGGATATCGGGCGGACATCGTAGTTGACGGAACGATTCCGCTTGAGATCAAAGCAATCGACTCGCTACTGCCAATCCATGATGCCCAGTTGCTCAGTTACCTAAAGCTTGGCGGCTGGAAAATAGGATGTTGATCAACTTCAATGTTGAACCGTTGAAAAGCGGACTGCGACGACGGGTTCTCGGGCTAGTTGAAGAGGTAATATTATGATCCTCCTCTGCGAACTCTGTGTTAAATAGATTTTTGCGCTATGCCATTCAGCGAGATCATTAAAATGGCACTGGCGTCGTTAGGCGCGAATAAACTGCGCGCTGCGCTGACAATGATCGGCATCACGATCGGCGTTTTCTCGGTGATCTCGGTGATGACCGCCATCGGGGCGCTCCAGTCCTCTAT
>JBBQRI010000006.1:0-30941 GCA_038214915.1 Chthoniobacterales bacterium | reverse complement strand
TGAGCGGGCAACGGGAATCGAACCCGCATGGCCAGCTTGGAAGGCTGGAACTTTACCATTAAGCTATGCCCGCATCGGACACTGACAGTAATAGTGCCAAGTGACGAGTGACTAGTCAAAGCGATTGCACCGTCGCAATCGCAGGTCACCGCGGCGGGTGCTAACCTTCAAACGCGCTCGCGACCAGGGTGGCGTTATGACCGCCAAAGCCGAAGGAATTATTGAGTGCAACGCGCACTTTCTTTTCGCGGGCAACGTGAGGCGTGTAATCGAGGTCGCATTCTTCGCCCGGATTTTCCAGGTTGATGGTGGGCGGAATTACAGAGTCGCGGATGGCCAGTGCGCAGGCGGCCATCTCTATTCCACCGGCGCCGCCTAACAAGTGACCGGTCATCGATTTCGTTGCACTGATCGAAACCTTGTCTGCATATGCGCCAAAGATTTGCTTGATGGCGCGGGTTTCACAAAGATCGCCGATGTCGGTGGAAGTAGCGTGCGCGTTAATGTAATCAACCTGCGCAGGTGAGATGCGCGCGTGGTCCAACGCCATTTTCATAGCCCGCGCGGCGCCTTCGCCACCCGGAGGCGGCGCAGTCATGTGGTAGGCATCGGCGGAGACTCCGTATCCCGTGATTTCACAGTAAATCTTTGCGCCGCGCGCCCTAGCATGTTCCAGCTCCTCCACGACGACCACTCCTGAGCCTTCGCTCATCACAAAACCGTCGCGGTCCCGGTCGAAGGGCCGCGAGGCGCGCTCGGGCTCATCGTTACGTCTGCTGAGCGCCCTCATGGCAGAAAATCCTGCAACGCCGATTTCAACAATGGACGCCTCGGCGCCCCCGGCGAGGAAGATATCTGCATCGCCGAATTTGATGATTCGCCAGGACTCACCGATGGCGTTGTTCGATGTAGCGCATGCGGTAACGATACAGAGATTCGGACCGCGCAGGTCGAACTCCATCGAGATGACGCCGCCGGCCATGTTGCTGATCAACATTGGGATCGTGAAGGGCGAGTTTCGCCCAGGCCCCTTCGTCACCAGAATCTGCAACTGATCCTGTAACGTTTTCAGGCCTCCAATTCCGGTGCTAACAATTACGCCGAAGCGGTCGCGTTCTTTCAGATTGTCCATGTCGATTCCGCTGTCCGCTAACGCCATTTTTGCTGCGGCCATTGCCAAATGCGTAAAGCGGTCAGTACGCCGCACGTCCTTTGCATTTTTGAAGAACTGCTTAGGATCGAAATCGCGGACTTGGCCCCCGATTTTGCAATCGTACCCGGTGGTATCGAATGCGTCGATCGTACGAATGCCGCTGACGCCGTTCTTCAGATTCGACCAAAACGTCTCAAGGCCGTTGCCAACTGGCGTGACAACACCCATACCAGTGATGACTACTCTTCGCTCGGGCATGACGATATAGCGTTAAGGTTGAAACCTGGAAGCGTCAGCTGGTTCCCATGCCGACGTTTTGCACTGTCTGGAAGATTTTTCCTTCCGTCCGGATCGAAGGCGCGATGATAATTTCAGTTTGCTGGAACTCAGGAAGATTGCGTGCGCCTACGTTGCCCATGCAAGTAGTGATTGCACCGACGAGATTTTGGCCGCCGTCGTCCACTTCGGCCGGGCCGAAGAGAATTTGCTTCAATGAACCGGTCGCGCCCACCTTGATGCGCGTGCCACGAGGAAGATTGGCGTGCGGAGTAGCCATACCCCAATGGTAGCCGCGTCCTGGCGCTTCGTGAGCCTTGGCAAACGCGCTGCCCACCATGACCGCGTCTGCGCCGCAAGCCAGCGCCTTGCAAACGTCGCCACCCCTGCTCATGCCGCCGTCAGTGATGATCGGCACATACCGCGATGTTTTTTTGAAGTAAGCATCGCGCGCTGCCGCGCAATCGACCGTGGCAGTCACCTGCGGAACCCCGAGTCCGAGCACACCACGCGAAGTGCAAGCAGCTCCGGGACCAACGCCAACCAAGACCGCAGCCGGCCCGCACTCCATTATCTCGAGAGTCACATCGTACCCGACTGTGTTTCCCACGATCACAGGAATACGCATCTCGCGGCAAAATTTTTCAAGATCGAGCGACTTGTACTCCGATGAAATGTGACGGACGGTGGAAACCGTGCTCTGCACAACGAAAACGTCAGCGCCAGCTTCTTGCGCGATCCTGCCAAATTCCGCCGCGCGCTGAGGAATGGAACTTACGGCGGCTACAACACCGGCGTCTTTGATCTGGCGCACACGTGCCGCAATGAGATCCTGCTGGATGGGTTCCTGGTAAATTCGCTGCAGCAACGCAGTAATCTCCGGTTTACTCGCTTCGACGATTTTTTCCAGCACCTCCTCCGGGTTCTTGTAGCGCGTCTGCACTCCTTCCAAGTTCAAAACAGCAAGTCCGCCCAGTTTGTTCATTGCGATGGCGAAGCCGACATCGACGACCCCATCCATCGCGCTGGCGAGGATCGGAATCTTCAACTCAAGCTGTTCCGCGGCTTTGCGGGGCAAACGAAACGTGATATCCACTTCGTTCGGGTTGATCGTCACGCGCCCGGGCACAAGCGCGATCTCGTCGAAACCATAAGTCACGCGCGCTTTGCGGTTTCGGCCTATCCACATTCCCATGTTAAATGTTCTCCATCCTGAATCGTTCGTTTAAACTTCCGCAGTGTGGACACCGGGGAAGCAGCGCATCCGTGCGATCCTCAAATTCGAACGCGCAAATCACACAACGCAACCGGTGCTGAAGAGACCGTCGCTCTCGCCGCCGGCGGTTCCATTCTCCCATTATCCAGAATAGAAACACTGCCGCAAGAAAAAGCAGCAGATAAATCGTGACTAGAGTAGCAAGACTGACGCGAATCACGGCGTGACGGTAGCTGCCGGTGCTTGCTGGGGGCGTGCGACGTCGCTGCCCCATTGAATTATGGCCATACCCCAAATGAGAGAAGAGCCGGGTTTGGTGCCGGTTTGTCTGTTTTGTGAGAAACGGCTACGGACCACCTGCAAGCGGGCTTGATCGTCCAGTGCTGGATCACCTGATGAGTTGATTGGAAAGCAGTAGCGAATTTCACCCAAATCGTTTACGGCCACGCGAAACCGAAGTGTTTCAGGTGTTTCTTCGTTCGACGTTGCGAACGCAGATTGTGGCACGGTCGGAGCCCCGAATTGATCGAGTTCATTGGAAAAGGAGATGTATGTCCCGGCGGTGCCTCTCGCGAAAGCCGTTTTACGGGCGATAGAATGAACGGCACTTGGTGGCCGGGAACTCGGAACCCTTAGATCCGGCTTCAACGGTGGAAGTTCCTTGAGAATTGGTTTTACCGTAGAATAGGACGGCAGATGCTCAGCCCTTGGAAGGGCGCCAAGCCTTGCTCCCGGTGCCGGATGAGTTGTGAAAGCAACCGCCGGATCTTCTGCATCAATCCAACGAAGCAGCGTGCGGCCTTCTTCGGAGTCGGGCGCTATAAATGTAACGCGGGCCGGCGGCGGCAGAAGCGCTACCGGAGTCGGGTAAACAATTTGGAAGACATAAAAGCATAGGGCGTGGGCCATCAGCGACAGCACCAAAAAAGCCGCGAGCATCGTCCTTCGCTGCCGAGGGGAATCCCAGCTGAAAAGAAGTGGTTCGACTGCAAGCTCAGAAGCGACGCCATTCATCGTGGCGGGGTTGCGGCGAGCGCAACCGATGTGATGCCGCGTTCGAGCGCAGCGTTCGTCACCTCAGCGACTATTTCATACGAAGCAGAACGGTCCGCCTTGATGATGATAGATTGGTCCTTGCGCTTGGCTGCCTCGAGTAATGGCCCAAGCTGTTCCATGGTGACCCGCTGGTCCTGAAAATAAATCGCGGGAACCGCCCCGCCCGTAATACTGATGATTTGTTGATTGCTCTGCGGACCAAGCGAAAAACGCGAGAACGGCATCGAGATTGAGATGCCTTGCTGCAGGATGAAATTCGAACTCAGCAGTAGAAAAAAAGCCAGCAAGAAAGCAAGATCGACCAGCCCAATCAGCAAAAGCCACCCGAAGTTATAGTTTGTTGTTCGGCTGAGTTTCACAGTCAAATGCCTTAGCGCTTTCCGGCTTCAACGACCCAACCAATGAAGCCGTTCGCCGTCAAAGGTCCTGCCGTGCTTCAATCTCACGCGCCGTCTCATCAGGTTGTTGGAAGCTGATGATGCCGCTAATTGGACGGCTTTCGGTCAACATGTGGACAATCTCAATACCTGCGCGCTCCATGGCATGCATCATGGTATTCACGCGGGACGAAAGATAACTGTAGGCGACAAATGTCGGTGTTGCTACAACAAGCCCAGCCGCAGTCGTCAGCAAACTCTTGTAAACGCCACCGGAAAGCTCCGTCACCGTCGCATAACCACCGCTTGAGGCGATCGTTTCGAAAGCGTCGATCATCCCCGCGACGGTGCCAAGCAGCCCGAGCAAAGGTGTCAGGAAAGCGATGGTAGCAAGCACAGGAAGAAACCGCTCGAGTTTTGGTACTTCCAGTTGCGCCGCTTCCTGCACAATGTCGCGTAATTCCCTCCGAGGCGCATCGTGCCGGATAATCGCAGCATGAATCACTCGCGCCACCGGGCCTGGCGTGCCGGCGGACTCGTGCAAAGCCTCAGCGAAATTGCGACGGCGGACCAGGTTCGACAGTCCTTTCAAGAACTCGCCTACATGAATTGTCGCGCGATGAAAATAAAAAAGGCGCTCCGCAAAAACAGCAATTGAGATAATGCTACAGGCCAGAATTGGCCACATCAATAATCCGCCTTTTTGGATGTAATCGATCACGCCGAGTTTTGTACCTCTCTTTGCGCGCTATGGCAAGGGACTTTCCGTGTTTGGCTTGTCACATTGTGCCTAGGATTTCGCAGCGGTATAAATTGTGACGATTCCTCCGGTCAAACGTTCAAAGCTTGGGGAAACGTAACCGGTTCCCCGCATCAATTCGCACATTGCGTTGCCACTCGGAAATTCCTCGATTGAATCACCGAGGTAGTCATAGGCGCTTTTCTTTTGTGTTAGAAATGAGCCAAGTAATGGCAGACAGCGATGCAAATAAAAGCGATACGCCGCGCGCAGGATCGGCGTTGTCGGCAATGAGAACTCTAGCACGAGCAGGTGGCCCTTTGCGTTTAGCACGCGCCATATTTCAGTAAGTGCGGCTGAGCAGTTTTCCAAGTTGCGCAGGCCAAAGGCGATCGTGACACAGTCGAACGACGCATCGTCAAACGGGAGTTTCATCGCATCAGCCAATACCACCCGCCGCACACCTTTGCGCCGCGCAAGCTCCAGCATTTCCGGCAAGAAATCGACACCGGTCAGTTCCGCATGCGGCAATTTCTTTTGTATGGCCAGCGCTAGATCTCCCGTGCCGGTTGCAAGATCAGCGATCGTACATGGGTGCCAGGCGTCGACGATCTCAGCGGCGCGCGCTCGCCAGTAGAAATCGATGCCGCAACTCAGCACGTGGTTTGCGAGATCATAGCGCGTCGCAATCGACCCGAACATTTCGCGAACGTGCGCGGGTTTGGTACTCATCTCAGGAATCTCTTTGGAACGTCAGCGCGCATTTGTTAAGGCGCGCGGTCTTGTGACTCATGGCATAGCTAACAAGCTAATGTTGAGAAACAAGGCCGGGAACTCGTCATAAAATTACTGATTGCCATACGCGGCAACTACGGCTATCTACCGGCATGGACATATCTGTTAAAGATCTACAGGAAGCGATCTCAATTCGCCAGCAAATCGATAATCTGCAACGACGCCTTTCCTCTCTTTTGCGAGGAGCACCGCAAAGGCCAACCGCTCCAACCGCTCCCACCGCCGTCACCGCCCCCAGACGGTACTTCTCGCCTACCACAAGAGCGAAGCTTGCGGCGGCCGCCAGAGCTCGTTGGGCAAGAAAGCGAGACACTGGAGGAGCAGCTCCTGCTAAGAAAAAAGGGCAGCTTACACCGGCCGGCCGAAGGAAGCTTTCCCAGCTAATGAAGGCTCGCTGGGCGGCAAGAAGGAAAACCGGAGGAAAACAAAAAGCCTCGAGCCGGAAAAAGGGCGCGCTTACGCCTGCCGGTCGAAGGAGACTTTCCGAGCTAATGAAAGCTCGCTGGGCAGCGAGAAGGAAAGCCGGCTCGAAATAAGCAACTGCGGTCGCTACCAACATCGGGCAGTTGCTGGTAGATCTTAGGGTCGGTTGTAGGACAAGAATAACTGCTCGCGAGAGGACTCGAACCTCCACGGGTTGCCCCATACGGTCCTGAGCCGTACGCGTCTGCCAGTTCCGCCACGCGAGCAAAAAGCGGGGATCTTACAATGCGAGGGTGGCAGCGTGGCTGCAAGCTGAAATCGAAGCGATTCCCTGGCTAACTCAGCCCGCCAGTTTCTTGCGTGCGCGCACCTCTAATTGATGCGCTTTACGCACCTGTCCAAGGGAACGTAAGAGATCGGCATAATTGGACACGACAATTTCGTAATCTTTCGAGGGTTTATCCTCGACTTGTTCCCAGCTCTTGAGTGAGGATTGATAGAGTTCTGCCGCCTTCGCATAATCACCACGAGAATGATAAACCACCGCCAGATTGCATTTCGACTGAGCAATATCGGCGATCGGACGCGGTTGTAGGTTCTCTCTGATCGCCAGCGCCCGAAGATGTAGTTTCTCGGCTTCGGTATATCGGCGTTCATTGGTGTAAAAGACCGCCAGATTGTTCAGTACCGATGCCACATCAGCGTGGTCAGGTCCGAGTTGCTTCTCATAAATTTCCAAGGCGCGCAGGTAACACGGTTCGGCCGCCTTTTGCCGCCCCGACTTGCGCAGAATCAGGGCAACGTTGTTTAGCATGGTTCCGATATCTGCATAGGGGACGTCTTCGACCTCGGTTCCAGCAGCTATTGCTTTCTGGTAAAAATCGATCGCTTCTTCGGATTGACCAAGACTATCGAAGAGCAGGGCCAATCGTCGTGCCGAGCGATAGATGGCGCGCTGATCTGGCGGGTTTCCCTTTTCAAGGATCGTGTGCGCCTTAAGCAAATATGCTTCGGCGCCAGCGTGATCTCCCTTTTGTTCGAGCAGTTGGCCTAGTTTCTCAAAGCTCGTGGCGAGTGCCGTCTGGTTCCCTTTGAATGCACGTCTGGCAACTTCAAGGGCTGTTTCGGCGACCCGAATTGCCTCAGGCAGACGATTGGTGGCTCGCAGATTGTCGAGCTTCTCGTTGAGAATAGCCCATAGCTTCTCTTCGCCTGTCATCTCATCACCATCCCTCGCTTAGTTGAGTAACTAATCGGGTGGCGAGGTCCTCGGTGGCGAGGGGCAAAGCTTGTCGTTCGTCTGTTGTTGGGTCGCTGGTGACAAAGAAACTGGTGGTACCGGTCACTTCGTTCGGACCGGCCAGCGATTTGCCGTCTCGTGTAGTGAGCGAGAATTTTACGCTTAGCGCGAGGTTAAACTCCGTTGTGGCCAGCACATTCCCGCGCACCGAGCGCGCCGGCAGCCGGTTGATGTGAGATATTTCCCCACTCAAGGTGGCGTCCGCCTTGTCGTCGCTTGTAATCTGAAACGTGCCATCCTGTTGGAATTGTTTGATCACCGTATCGGTCACCAAGACTTCGACGCGCGGCACGAGCGTGCGATTCTTAAACGTCGGCACCGCAATGGTGTGAATGTCCCGGAGATAGTACGGCTTTACCGGTCCGACGTGATACCCAAGGCAACCGGAGATCGCGAGGCAAAGGATTGTCGCGAGTGAGGCTTTCAAGGCGCCGGTAAGGCGGATTCTTCGGGGGAAGCCGATGCTCCGGGAGCGCTCGAAGGATCGGAGCTTGTGCTCGTGCCTGGCAAAGGAGCCAGAGGTTCAGGCGCAGTAGTGGTATCCGGCGCGAGCGAAGCCGGCGGCGGAAGCGAGCTATCACCGTCCGATGCAGGCAGGGGCGCTTCGTTATTCGGTGCACCCGGCTTGGCCGATTCACTTCCGGCAGGTCCAAATCGGTGCGCTTCGGCTTTTTTCTTTGCGTTCTGTGAAACCGGTATGGCCGGCTGCAGCACAGCATCACCCAATTTGGCGCGTAATTGGTCGATCCGTTTCTTCGCCTGGTTGCTTTCCTCTGATCCCGGCTGCTGCCGAATCACTTCGTTGTAGTATATGACGGCAGCGCGATAATATTTTTGCTTATCGTAAAATTTCGCGACCTTAAAAGAATTGTTTGTCTGCTTGTGCTCAAGAATGTCGAGATCCTTGCGCGCCTGGGCTGCTTTCTCGCTCTTGGGATAGTGGAAGAGGAAATCCTGGAAAGCCGTTTTTGCGTTGCCTGCGGCAGCGGCGTCATTTGTGCCTAGCTGCGCAGCCGTAAACCATATGTAACCGATTTGATATTGGGCATCGACGGCGATCGGCTCGTTTGGGAACTTGTCCACCACGGCCTGATAAGCCTGGATCGCTGCATCGTTCGCTCCCTGCTTCTCACGCGCCATGCCAATATTAAACTGCGCTCGTGCTGTGTATCTTCCAAACGGCGCCGTGCGGACAACATTCGCGAAAATGGTCACCGCTCGATCCAACGCAGACGCGATCGGAATCCCCAACACCTTCAATTTTTTTCCATTCAGAAAAATCTCACCAACGCGAAATTGCCCCTCGATCGCCTCATCAAAATGTGCACTGCTTGCATATTTTTCAACCAACTGGAGATATGAATCAGCTGCTGGAGTGTATTGATGGGTCTGTTCCTGTAACTGAGCAGCACGAAAAAGAGCAGTGGGCGCCAGCGCGTCTTTTGGGTGACGTTTAACCAAGCTCTTGTAAGCCCTGATCGCGCGTTTATTGTCGCCATCCTTTTCCGCCTTCTGTCCGATCTGATACAGCTCCGCTGCATCCCCGCTCATCTCTTCTTCGCCGGGAGGCACATACTTCGCCTTTTTACCGGCTTGAAAGATGATGGAAGCGATGCCGGGTTCAGGCAAAACGAACACGGTGACGACAACAACCAAAAAAGCGCGAATAACCAGTTGCATCTAAGTGTGGCAGGGTAGTTAACTTATCCGGCCCGTCAAATTTTCAGCGCAGTCTCTTCTCTAAATGTGGCATCTTTTCCGACGGACAAAACCGAATACTTTCTCGATTCCATTTGAATCTGTTCGACCAGCAGAAAATACGCATTGGCTCGTCCGCATGGAGCTTTGACGACTGGCGCGGGGTCTTTTATCCGCTTGATTTGCCAGCGTCGCACTGGCTCGAATTTTATGCAGGCCATTTGCCCGCCGTCGAAGTGGATTCTACATTTCACGCTGCGCCAACCGAAGCAACGGTTCGTCGCTGGGCCGAAACGACTCCAGCCAGCTTTCGCTTTACCTGTAAGCTTCCCCGTCAAATCACCCACGTTTGTCGTCTCCGCGATTGCGGGGCAGAGCTAATTTCGTTTCTCCGTGCAATCGAACTACTCGGGCCAAAACTCCAGATCATCCTCATTCAGCTACCACCTTCCCTGACGCCAGAAGACGGCAAGCACGCGCTGCGCAAGTTCCTCGTGCAATTGCCGCGGGATTTCCGGTTTGCCGTTGAGTTTCGTCACGCGGGCTGGCATCGGCCGCAGTTTATCCGGCTAGTGGAAAAATACCGTGTCTGCTGGGTCTGGGCTGATACCACTCCGCTTAACGAGCGAAACCTTGCGCCCTTCGAATTTTTGCCGTGCACCACTGATTTTCTTTATGTGCGTTTGCTTGGCGATTACGCAACCAAATACGACGTTGATGGTGGCCATATCCATCGTTACGGAAAATTACTCTGGAAACGCGAAGCCGCGTTGGAAAGCTGGTCGGTGAAAATTCAGCGGCATCTTGCAGACGTGCGCAGTGTCTGGGCATTTGCCGGCAATCACTTTGAAGGATTTTCACCGGAGACGTGTCAACGCCTCGCCGAACGGCTCGGCTTCGATCTGCCGCTGCCGCCGGAAACAGAAGAGGCGTTTTCTGCGGAGAGACAATCGCAGCTCGATCTACAGTTATAGCGGCACCTCTGCACGTTTGTGCTTTTCGAAAATGCAAACCCGGCGAATGCCGATTTCGGCCATCTTGTGCGCGAGGTTCGCAAAATTTTCGCCAAGTTGGACGTGTGAATGCGCATCGGAGGCGGTCGTAAATGGAATCCCCTTCTCCATCGCCAACTCGATAATTGAATCGCTGGGATAAAGTTCGTTCACTGGTTTGCGCCAACCGGCGGTGGAAAGCTCAATCGCAAGATTGCGCGCATGAATAAATTCAAGTGTCTCATTAACCAACGTGCCGATGTCTGCCGCCGGGCGATGTCCATGGATTTTGATCAAATCCAAGTGGGCAAGAGAGTCGACCAACCCAGTCGCAATTAGTTCGCGGAGACGGCGAAAGTAATCGGCGTACATCTCGTCGATGTTCCTGCCCTCGAATTGCGCCGCGCCATCCGGCACGTTGTCGAACATCTGATCGTCGCGCTCCAGGAAATGCACCGAACCGAGAACGAAATCCAGCTTGTCCCAATTTTTTTCGATCCATTTGCGGCCGGCCTGTGAATGGACGGGATCGTTATCCAGCTCGATCCCCGCGCGGATCCGCAAATCGGGATTTCGTTCCTGCAACCGATTGATTTCATCAAAGTCGATTCCGGCGTGGTAACGATCGTGATCGGTGAAAGCGATATCCTTTAAACCTAATCTCCGCGCCGAATCCGCCCAGGGCTGGAGGAACTCTTGCGTGTATCGCTGCACACGATGCCCCTGCGGATGCATGTGGTAGTCGGAAAAAAGTTGATAGTGTGTAGTTGACGGTTGATCGACGCCCACGGTCCGCTCTATCAGCTATCAGCTGTTAACTATCAACTCCCCGGCTCAAGGCACTGCCAGGAACTTTTGCCGAATGCGCAGCTCCAGAAATTGAGGAAAGAAAACCTCGGCGATAAAAACTTTGTTGGGCGTAAGCTCGCGGGTCGAGATTGTTTCGTTGTACTCGATCCGCTCGGACGGGTTAATTAAAAGTGTCGCAGCTTTTTCACCGATCGCGTGGTTCTCAGACCACTTTGTCAGGACATCGCCCGCAGAATTCGTGAGATAGATTTCGAGGCGCTGAGTTGTGGGAAAATCGAGTGTGACTGGGCGTTTGGACAGATTTGCCAGTGTTACTTTGACGCTGAGCTGGCGGACTTCAGATAACTTCACGGTTTGGGGAGTGATTTGCAGATCGAGGGCGAGCCCACGCAGCCGTGGATCTTTGTATTGCGGAACGACGTTGGGGGAAAACGGATGAAGAACGCGGCTCAACCAACCTCGTTTCCGCGCCGGCGTGGGCGTGGGCGTACCGTCCTGGCCGACCATGGCGCCAGTCACAAAAACTATCAAAACGACCAAAACAAGGCGGCGCTTCATAAGGCCCTAAACAGCCCGAAAACTTTTCTGGGTTGCAAAATTGCTGTCAAACCATTTATGAACTCGCGAATGTTTTCGCAGTCAATCGGCATGAGAACTCTTTGTGTATTCGTGTTTTGTCTGGCTTTTGCGCTGATTGACGCAGCAGCGAAGCAACGACACTGCACGTTTCGCGTACATGCGCAAGCAAACGCTCAAGATACGGATGTGTTCTCAATGCCCGCGCGCGCAACGTCTTCCGGGAAAGATGTTGCCATCCAAAAACTGGCATGGATTACCGAGCACGATGTCATCGGCTTTTCTCCCTACCAAGCCCAGGACGGAACCTTTGGCGCTTTGTTTCAGCTCGACGATCACGGGCGCGTCGTGCTCGATACGTTGAGCGTCGAGCGCCGTGGTGGTTTTCTCTTTATATTCATCAACGGCAGAATGATCACCGAACTACAGATCGACAAGCGAGTGTCGGATGGAAAGATTTATGTTCCGTCCGGACTAACTGCCGCGGATGTTGACCTAATGAAGAAACAGTGGCGCTTGCTCGGGGCACGAAAGCGCTAATCGTTTCATCATCCATGCGACTATTGTTCCCCGCAGTTGCTTTCGCTCTCCTTTTCTTTGCTCCGATGACAATTCAAACCGCACAAACTCAGGTTCTCGATGTTGTTCTGCCCACGGACAATGATGCCCTTCTTTCGGGAGACGGCCCCGCTTTTTACCAATCTGTCGACCGAGACTACAACGGCGTGAAATCGACACCATGGGAGGGCGGCCAATACGGCTTTGTCCGTGATCCGAAAAGCACTGGGGGAGGCGTGGTTTATACCCGCTTTCACGAAGGAATTGATATCCGGTCCGTGCACCGCGATGCAAATGGCGAGCCGCTCGACGAAGTGCGCGCCATTGCCGATGGCGAAGTCGTGCACGTCAATCCCGCGGCTGGGTACTCAAACTATGGCAAATACATCGTAATCGAGCATCGGTGGGACGGCTCGAACTACTATAGTTTGTACGGACATCTCAGCTCGGCCGCAGTGCAGCCCGGGGAGAAGGTGAGGCGCGGTCAGCGCATCGGGGTGATGGGTTACACCGGAACCGGCATAAACCGCGAACGCGCACATCTGCATCTGGAATTGTGCCTGATGTTCAGCCGCCAATTCGAAGCCTGGTACAACACATTTTTTAGGAACGATCCCAATCGCCATGGCCTCTACAACGGGATGAACCTCGCCGGTCTCGACGTGGCGCGCCTCTATTTGGCGCTCCGAAAGAATCCGGCACTCACGATTCCCGAATTTCTCGCCGCTGAAGAGACATTCTATAAGATCACGTTGCCGAAGGCGCGGCATTTCGATTTGCCAACGCTGTATCCCTCGATGCTCGCAGCAGGAAAACAAAGTGGATCGTCATGGGAAGTCTCGTTCGCGCGTTCTGGTGTCCCCTTGAGAATTGAACCAACCGACAGACGTGTAGCGCAGCCCGAGGTAAGCTACGTAAAAAACAGTGCGGCGGAGTGTTCCTATCTCACTCGCGATATAGTTTCTGGCCGCGGAGCAAACGCGCATCTCACGAACTATGGCGCGCAGCTGATGCGCCTGCTGATCTGGCCGAATTAAATGCGTGCCGAAAGTTTCAGCACGACGTCGGCGTGCGTTGCGCAAGTGCGACGCCATGCGGGATTGCGCCTTGCACAAAGCTGAGACATTCCACAGCGCCGCTCGGCTTCCCTGGCAGCGCGATCACCAGAGCCTGATCGACGACCGCGGCGAGATTGCGTGAGAGAATGGCGTTGGGCGTAATCTTCATCGAGTCAGCGCGCATCACTTCTCCGAATCCTGGCAATTCTACTCGCATCATGGCACGAATCGCTTCAGGCGTAACATCACGCGGGCCGATACCCGTGCCCCCCGTCGTCAGAATCAAGCCACAACCTTGCCTGGCAAACGATCGAATTGCCTCCTGAATCCGGGCAATCTCGTCTGGCACAATCGCTTCCGCCAGAACATGCCAGCCAATCTTTTGCGCGATTTGTTTCAAGGCCGGTCCGCCAAAGTCGTCGTAATCGCCCGCACTGGCGCGATCAGAAATCGTGATGACACCAACTTGTATTTGCATGCTTTCAGCGGCGTCTCTATGAGCGCCGTGTTTTTTCGCTGTAGCGGTCATGGACCGTTGCTACAGCGCTTTTCGTCTTCTCAAACAATTGCACTTCGGAAATGATCATGTCTTTGTCGACTGCCTTGCACATGTCGTAAATGGTGAGCAGTGCGACGGTAACGCCGAGCAGGGCTTCCATCTCGACTCCCGTTTGCGCAATTGTCTGCGCGGTGCATTTCACCTCCGCACCGTCCTTTGAAGCAACGATATCGATGTTTACCTGGCCGAGCGGCAGAGTATGGCAAAGAGGAATGAGCTGCGCAGTTTGCTTGGCGGCCTGAATTCCGGCAATGCGCGCGGTCCCGAACACATTGCCTTTGGCGATTTGATCTCTTGCGATCAGATCGAGCGTTTCCCGCTGGAGCCGAATTTTCCCTCGTGCAATGGCTCTTCGTTTACTGAGCGGCTTCGCTGAAACATCAACCATTTGCGCGCGACCATCGGAATCGATGTGAGTCAGCCGTTTCATATTCTTGTCATTCTGAGCGGCGCAAAGAATCTCTGATGAGTTCTTCCGCTGGTCCCAGAGATTAATCAGAGATGTTTCGCTTCGCTCAACATGACAGTCCAAAAAAAAGCAGGCACCGCGCAGCTCAGCCGCCGATTGCAATCATTTTGCGATTGGGCACGTAATTGTTTCGAAAATCGTGTTCCCGCGGCTTTCGGTCGACCACGTTGAGAAAAAACTGCTTGAGCTGTTCATCGCTCGCGCCCGCCCGTAGTGGTCCCATGATGTCAAACTCCAAATAGCTTCCGAGACATGGGCGCAATTTTCCATCACACGTGAGGCGCAGTTTGTTGCAGTTCTCGCAGAAATGCATGTTGGTCATTGCACCGATGAAACCTATGCGCTGTCCGCGTCCCGGAATCTGATAGTAAGTGGCAGGACCATTCGTTCGAAACTCCGTCTCCGGAATCAGACTGCCGTAAGTCGACTCGACCAGCCGTTTCGCCTCCATCACCGACATGAAATTACTCTCGTTTAGAACTTCCGTGGTGCTCACCGGCATCAATTCGATAAACCGAAGCAGAAGGTTTCGCGCTGCCGCGAATTCAATTAGCGGCGGCAGTTGATCTTCATTGCGGCCCCGCATGAGGACTGCATTCAGTTTGATCTGGTCGAATCCCGCGCCGATCGCCGCGTCAACTCCATCAAGTACCTGTGCATGGAAATCCCGACCCGTGATCTCAGAATAAACTGCGGCATCGAGGGTATCGAGTGAAATATTCACTGATTGCACACCGGCATCGCGCAGCGCTTCCGCCATTGTATTGGCGGGCGTGATTTCGCGTGGGAGCAAAGTCCCGTTCGTCGAAAGACCGACGCTCGTGATCCGGGGAATCTCAGGAATTTGCCTAACGAAATCGAGTATGCCGCGACGTGTTAGCGGTTCACCGCCAGTAATTCGCACTTTCGAGACGCCGAGCTCGGCCGCGATGCGAATGAGCCGCAGGGTCTCTTCGTACGTCAAGATTTCGTGGCGCGGCAACCACTCCTGCAATTCCTGCGGCATGCAATAACTGCAGCGCTCGTTACAACGGTCCGTGATCGAGACGCGCAGATAAGAAATCCGGTGGCCGTAACGGTCCTGCATTGCAGAGACATGTTACTGGGAAGGCGACCGTGAATCAACCAACCCAATTCATTGACGCAATACGGCGGACGCATCATCGTACCAGATGTAGGGTCGAGTAGCGCGCGTCGCGCTGACATTCGCGGTAACCGCTGGGGCGCTGATTTTCAGCGGTTGCGGAACTACAGGGAGCCGCATTTCACAACATCCGGACATGTATCAGAGCCTCTCGCCGAGAGATCAGGCATTGGTCAGCCAGGGACAGATTCGTCTAGGCATGTCGATGGACGCGGTGTGGCTGGCCTGGGGCACACCCGATCAAAAGATTCCTGACAACATGGACGGTCGCCCCACTGAAACGTGGGTCTATCTACGCTACGAAACACCGCCCAGCTACGGTCGACCGTACTATTATGGGCCATTCGACTGGTCGTATATCCCGCCAAAGTTCGTACACCCGTCCAGAGGCGTCACCTTCTCCAACGGCAGAGTTGTGTTCTTCCGATATCTGACACCACCATAACGCCGAGTTTGGCTTGCCAAACGCGTGGCAGGTATGATTTCCTCCGAACATGAGGCGTTGGTTTTTCCTTCGTGCATCGGCACTCGTTGTCATTACGGGCATGCTGATTCTCACCACCTGTTCAACGCCGGAAACGCGAATTTCTGAGCATCCAGACCTCTACCGGAGTCTTTCACACCGAGACCAGACGCTGGTAAACCAGGGACAAATTCGCATCGGGATGTCACGAACCGCAGTGTGGCTGGCGTGGGGGACGAGCGATCAAAAAATTATGGGCAACATGGGCGGTGGTCCGACAGAAACCTGGATTTACACTTATTACGCTAGTTACCCATACTACCCGTATTACGCCCCGTTAGACTACTATTTCGGGGCGCCTTTGTACGATCCATTTTGTTATTCCTGGTTCCCGCAAAGTATCCCTTATCCTGGCAAGGTCGTGACTTTCGCTAATGGCAGGGTTGCGTCCTTCCAATACGTGACGTCGCGCTAGAGCCGATCAAAAATTCTGTCGCGTTCTGGCAAGTGACAGATGAATATTCTGGCGGGTCCGATTTATGGCTTATCGCTCATTTCGACAGTTCCTCGATGCTCTTGAACAAGCGGGCGAACTGAAACGTATCGCAATCCCGGTCGATACCGAACTGCTCATTGCCGAATGGGCAGATCGCGAGATGAAATCGCCCGGCGGTGGGAAAGCTCTGTTGTTTGAGCAACCGATTGTGGATGGGAAAAAATCGGAATTTCCGGTCGCCATTAACACCATGGGATCGCGCCGCCGCATGGCCATGGCGTTACAGGTTTCCGACGTTGAAGATGTCGCGCGCGAAATTCAGCTGATCTTGAAAGCAAAACCCCCCACCGATCTGCGCGAAGGCTGGAATTTACTTAAACAAGGAATCCATCTGCTGCATGCGCGGCCGAAATCAGTGCGTGACGCGCCGTGCCAGGAAGTTGTGCATGAAATCGAGCGTGGCGGCGGTTTTTCGTTATTCGATCTTCCCATCCTCAAATGCTGGCCGAAAGACGGCGGGCGTTTCGTCACCCTGCCAAATGTACATACGCGCGATCCGGAAACCGGCGCGCGCAATGTGGGCATTTACCGAATGCAAGTGTACGACGAGCGCACGACCGGGATGCATTGGCAACTTCATAAAGTCGGCGCGCGCCACGGCAAACGCTATTACGAACGCGGGGAGCGGATGCCGGTGGCTGTCACGCTGGGTGGCGATCCGGTTTACACATTCGCAGCAACCGCACCGTTGCCAGACGGTTTGGACGAACTGTTATTTGCCGGGTTCCTGCGAAGAAAATCAATCGAGTTGGTTCGCTGCAAAACCATCGACCTGGAGGTGCCGGCCGACGTCGACTTTGTTTTGGAAGGCTATGTGCAGCCAGGCGACATGCGTCCGGAAGGCCCCTTTGGCGATCATACCGGATTTTACACCGCAATCGAAAACTACCCCGTTTTCCATCTGACCGCGATGACGCACCGGCGGGATGCGATTTATCCGACAACGATCGTCGGCAAACCGCCAATGGAAGATTTCTACATCGGCGACGCGTCCGTTCGAATTCTTCTGCCTGTGTTCAAGATGAATTTTCCGGAGATTGTCGACATAACGTTGCCGGCCGAAGGCGTGTTTCACAATCTGGTTTTTGTGAGTATCAGGAAGCAATACCCCTATCAGGCTTTTAAAGTGATGCATGGGCTCTGGGGGATGGGACAAATGATGTTCAGCAAGTACATCATCGTAGTAGACGAAGATTGCGACGTGCATAACACGGGCGAGGTGCTTTTTCGACTGTGCGCGAACACCGATCCCGCCCGGGACACAACGGTCATCAAAAATCCAAGCGACTCGCTCGATCATGCGCCGAGCGAACAGAACATCGGTTCCCACATGGGATTTGACGCGACGCGCAAATTACCGGGCGAAAACTATCACCGACCGTGGCCGGAATTACTCAATATGACGGACGAAGCGCGGGCGCTGGTCGACAAGCTGCAGGCGCAAGCGCGTTAAAAGCACTGAATGCGCCGGAGCGCGGCGTCCCTACTATGGCTTGCGGAAAAGGCGACCCGTATCAACGTCGCGAGTGAGTCCACCGGGCGGCACGCCACGTAGATCGTAGACGCGACCTGTGTAAGGGCTATAGAAAAAACCTGATCTTCCCGCCCAGCGCGCATACGGATAACCGCCCGGGGGCGGCGGCCCATATCCCGCAGCTTGATTCTCCTGGACAATTTTGCCGGTTAAAGCCCCAGCGGCGGCTCCTGCGGCTGCGCCGATCGACGCCGCACGGACATTTCCAGTCGCCGCGCCACCGATGATGGCTCCGGTGGCAGCACCCCATGCTGCGCCCTGGCCTACCGGAGTGTCACATGACGTCAGCATGCAGCAACTGACTGCAATGACCGAGCTAACCGTGAGAATTGTCGTTCTCATGATTTGCTTTTAGTTCGCGACATTGGTAGCGGAGCCCGGCAGATATCGCGGACCCGCCTCAATTCAGCCTTTGTCCGGCCGAACCGGTATTAGGGATAAACAAAGACTTGCTTCGCATGCACGTCGAGCACCAACCCGCCGTGGTTAACCTTCGAGCAGTTATACTTTTCATGCGGCGGATATGGGCTGGAAACAACGCCGGAAGGATCATGCGCGTCGCGAGTGCCGGGTGGATAAGTTCCTGATTTTGGCGGATATTTCTTCTCAGCATCTGCTTTCGTGATCGCTGTAGCTTCAATCGCCGCCTTTTCCTGCCTTTCACGCGCAATACTGCCTATGCGCGAGTCCGTGCCTTGCGCGTACAGGTTTGTGCCGAGCACACCCAATGCAATCGTGATCGCCGACAGAATTTTTAGAGATTTCATTTTCATAGGTTTGTCTTGGTAATATTTCGCAGCCAGGAAGTCAGACGGATGCTCGACGCGGCCAATTCAAAAAAGATTTGAACAACTGCGCCGTGATCCGACCTGCTTTTTCCACACTGCTCAACCGGTATTCTTTTTCGAAAACTCGGAATTTGTCCAGTTCAATCCGCCGAAGCAGGGCGCGGTAAATGGAGCCCATTATTTCTGCAGGCGCCATCCTGCAGCGGTCTTCAGGAGGGAGCTCAGCCGCCGCACTGGTGAAGAATTCTCTCGCGCGAGCCGCTTCGAACTGCATCAACTGGAGGAAGTGCTCGTTATACTGTTGTTTCGCCAGCTCCTTTTCCGAATAATGGAACCGCGCCAGATCTTCCTGCGGCAGATAAATGCGGCCTGCCTGAAAATCCTTCGCGACGTCGCGAATGATGTTTGTCATTTGCAAGGCGAGCCCAAGATCGATCGCATATTCTCGGCAGCGTGGATTTCGATAGCCGAAAATTTCAATGCTCACCAGGCCAACTGCGCTGGCAACGCGGTAACAATAGACGCGAAGCTCTTTGAAGGTGGAATATCGCAGGATGCTCAAATCCATTTCCACGCCGGAAATAATCTCCTCCAGCATCTCTGGCGGCAGCGAATATTTGTGCATTAATTCCCGCACATCTCGGGCGAGCAGCGGCTCATCCGGAGCGCTAGTGCGAAGCATCTGACGCCAATTCGCCAGACGCACTCGTTTCTCGATGACGCTCAGTTCCGCCGAATCGGCAATGTCATCGACCACACGGCAGAACGCGTAGAAAATCGTGATGTCGCGTTTGCGCTCACGGCCTAACGAAACAAAAGCCAGGGCCAGATTCGATTTACTCTGGCGCGTGATGGTGGCCGCATTCACGTTCGCCTCCTCGCAACCTGTTTGATCAATATTGAATCCATTTTTCCTGGTGAATTCTGCCTGTTTCGCATTGCCGAAACAGGCAGACCCACGAAGCCAACAGCCAGCCTGTGACCACGCCTCGCAGACACACGAAACTGAATTTCCACAGTAAGAGCGCGCCCAATCGATCGGCGATCGCGCCGCGCAGAATGGCATCGAACGCCATGATGCCATAAAAGTGGATCCCGCAAATCACCAGAAACCATAAGAGACGACTCGCATTTTTTTGGATGAAAAGAAGGTGCGCTCGCATCGCTTCGATCAGTGTTTCGTTGTGCAGCACGAGCGAGATTTGGACCGAACAAAACGCGATAATCAACCCGCTCAAAAGAAACCGCGCAATGGGCAAGTAATCGAGTACTCGCGGGATATTGATGAAGTAGGCAAGCACGAGCGGCAGCCGGAGGATCAACGTGCTCACCGCAACCACAATGCCCGCCCATTCCAACACATAACTGAACCGCCTCATGGCGAACCGAAACAATTCACCCTCTTCAAAGCTCAAGCCCCTTATCCAGGCCAGACACACAGTGACGAGATAGACCTGGATGTAAACGCCCACGAGATATTCGAAAATAAATGCGGTCGCATCCACCGTAGCCGACACCTGCAGCAAACCAGCTGCAGGCAAAAGGCCACTCATTTCCGGTAATCGCCAGAAGACGATGGGCTTCAGCAGCGACGCCAGCGCGCTCAGCAACAGAATCAAATAAACCAGATAGCCCCAGAAACCGTACCGTTTCCGAAGCGCGCGCACCAAGGCGCCGTGCAATCCGCGCCAGTTCACAATCATCAAAACCGCTGCGATGACGGAGAGCGGATACGTGGTGGTGGCGTTATCGAAAATTCCCGCCACGCCCTCCAGCGCAGGCAATAGAGTCTCCGTCCATATCTCACTCAACCTGGGCCAGGCCCACTGCGGCAACGAAGTGATTTGGCTCAGCTCCAAGTCCGCCCAGTTCCGGATTGGCGTGAAAGTGACAAACTGAAAGACGAAGTAGCCAAACCCAAGGACCGCGAAGGTGATCCAAATCCGGTGGTAACGCCCAAGGCAGTGAAGACCGTCAACGAGCGCGCGCCGCACCGGCGCAAAAAGCATTACCAGCGCGTAACCACCGCAAAGTCCAAGCCAGCCGTAAACGCCGGGCACGGCTTGCCCCACCTCAGCGCAAATTGGGAATGGAGTAATGCTAGTCAGAAACATCACTCCAAAACTCCATTACTTCATCACTCCATAATCGGCCTAACGAATAAGTCCCCAATGCGGGTAAAACGGCCAGTAAACAAATAACCCTCGGCCGACCAAGTTTTCCACCGGGACTGTCCCCCAATAGCGACTGTCGAAACTGTTATAACTGTTATCGCCCATGGCGAAATAACCGTCGCGGGGCACCTTGTACGTCTGATCGGGCTTGGACAGGAAATCATGGCCGGGAGCATAGCCGCGGTACGGCGGTCGCGCCGACATCACCCTCTCGAATCCGTAACCCTCGGCCTTTTTGCCGTTGACGTAGAGAAACGGTGGGTCGATGCGCAACTGGTCGCCGGGCAGACCGGCCAACCGCTTGATGTAAAAAGGCGGGCCCGCAACCGGGTCCTCTCGAATCCCCGGAATACCATTTGTTCTGAAGACAAAAACATCCCCGTTATGCGGCTTAACAAAGTTGTAGCTGCATTTATCGACAAACACCTGGTCGCCCGTGTCGATCGCGCCTCGGGCGATAACTTCGCCGCGATGAAAAAGCCGACCGGGAAAGACGTTGAAATCCTGACGAAGGGTGTCGGGCGAGGCGTATACGAGAAAGCTCTGCCGCTCACCCACCAATCGCGAAAAAGTAAAAAAGAAGGCTATCTTCTTTGGCACAATTTCGAAAATCTGATCGTCCTCACGTGACACCACGTTGATGTAATTGCGACCCATAACAACGAATTCGACAATCTGTCGCAGAATATTTGGCGGCGGCGCGGTGCTGGGATGACCAATAATTCCGTTTAACGTCGGTTGCATTGAGCCGGTCGGGATTTTGAACGGCTGCAGAAAATAAGAGCGAATCCCCACCGCGATCACGATCGCAACCAAAATCACTTCGCAGTTTTCTCGCCAATGCGATTCCCATGTCACGGGTGTGAGTTTGTGGAGCGTCTTATCAAGTGTCTCGGCTGCGCTATGAATTTTCTGCCGGTCTCTCGAGCGCAGGGCTTCGCGAAGCGCCTGCATTTCGGAGACGATTTGTTCCCGGTCGGCGCTACCGAGTTTGTCGTGCTTATAACGAAGGTACTTCCGGGCGTGCCGCAAGAGCAGCCGGCTGTGTTTAATGTGACGCGGCGTAAACATGAATTGAATCGACTACCGTTCTGCCATTCCAAGCGAAGTCGAGCAATCTCTTGCTAATTCTGGAGCAGAATCCAGAGATGTCTCCACTTCGGTCGACATGGCAAAGAGGTTCATTGCGCTTTCAGCACCTCAATGAACGCCTCCTGAGGAATGTTGATCTTCCCGATGCTTTTCATTCGTTTTTTTCCTTCCTTTTGTTTCTCAAGTAATTTCCGTTTGCGCGTGATATCCCCTCCATAGCATTTCGCGGTGACATTTTTTCGTAACGCGGAAACACTTTCGCGCGCAATAATTTTCCCGCCGATGGCCGCTTGGATCGCCACCTGATACAGCTGCCGCGGGATTACTTCCTTCAGTTTGGCCGCCAGTTGGCGTCCGCGCGACTCGGCACGGTCCTTATGCACGATTGTCGAAAACGCATCGACCGGCTCACCGTTGACGAGCAGATCCAGCTTTACCAATTTCGCGGCCCGGTAGCCGGCATGCTCGTAATCCATCGAACCGTAGCCGCGCGTCATGCTTTTAATCTTGTCGTTGAAATCGACAAGAATTTCGTTGAGCGGTAATTCGCAATGCAACATCACCCGGCGCGTGTCGAGCGATTCGGTGCGTTCCATCTGTCCGCGCTTCTCCAGAATTAATTGCAGGATGTCACCGATGTTTTCATTCGGGCAAAGCACGTATGCTTTTACGATCGGCTCCCGAATCTCCTGGACCATGCTCAGGTCGGGCAGGTGAGCTGGATTATCGATCAACAGTTTTTCTGCGCCTGTTGTCAGCACCTCATAGACCACGCTTGGGCTCGTCGCGATGATGTCCATGTTGTACTCGCGCCGGAGCCGTTCTTGAATGATCTCCATGTGGAGTAGCCCGAGAAATCCGCAACGAAACCCGAAGCCCAAGGCGACTGAGCTTTCCGGTTGATACACAAACGCGGAATCATTCAGGCGCAGTTTCCCGATTGCGGTTTTCAAATGTTCGAAGTCCCCCGTGTTAATCGGATAAATGCCGCTGAACACCATTGGATGAATTTCCTGAAAACCGGGAAGCGCCACGCGCGCGGGGTGGCGCTGGTCGGTGATGGTGTCGCCGATCTTAATGTCTGCAGTCGTCTTGATGTTTGCGATGAAATACCCGACGTCACCGGGATTTAACTTTTCCTGCGGAAGCATTTTCGGCGTGAACACGCCCACCTCCTTGATCTCGTACCGCGAGTTGTTGTTCATCAACATGATTGCGTGATTCGCTTCCATCGTTCCCGAAACGACACGTACGTACCCAACGACGCCGCGGTAAACGTCAAACACCGAATCAAACACCAGCGCGCGCAGCGTCTTGTCCGCCGGCGGTTCCGGCGCCGGAACCCGTGTGACGATGGCCTCGAGAATTTCCTCGATACCAATTCCCATTTTCGCGCTCGCTTCGATCGCTTCCTCCGCAGGGATGGCCAAAATTTCTTCCAACTGGCGCTTCACCGCGGCAACGTCAGCATTTGGCAGGTCGATCTTGTTGATGATCGGAACAATGGTGAGACCCTGTTTGTGAGCGAGGTGAACGTTCGCCACCGTTTGCGCTTCCACGCCCTGCGCCGCGTCCACGACCAACACCGCGCCCTCACATGCGGCGAGGCTGCGCGAAACTTCATAGGCGAAATCGACGTGCCCGGGTGTATCGAGCAGGTTCAGTCGATAAGTCTCGCCTGACTTACTCGTATAACGCATCGCCACCGGATGCGCCTTGATCGTGATCCCGCGCTCCCGTTCCAAATCCATCGAATCAAGTAGCTGATCCTGCCTCTCGCGCTCCTGGATCGTGCCGGTGCGCTCCAGCAACCGGTCCGACAACGTAGTCTTGCCGTGATCGATGTGCGCGATGATGCAAAAATTGCGCGTCAACTCAATGGCCATGGAAGCGCCACTATCCGAGTCTGGTTGTGCGCGGTCAATCGCCATGACCACGCTATTTGTCGCGCTCTCCTCTTTGGTTAAAGTGAGCGGCATGCCAAAGCTCACCATTTCGGGCACGCCACATGAGCTGGTGGACGAGGCGATCACGATCGGTCGCGGACCGGATAACACGATCGTCGTCAACGATCCGTCCATCTCGACGCATCACGCGCAGTTGCTCCTGGAAGGCGACACGTATCGATTAAAGGATCTCGAGTCGACTAACGGCACGCGTGTCAACGGCAAGCCCGTAACGGAAGCCGTGCTGCGGTTTGATGATCGGATTCGCTTTGGCGCAGCCGAAGCGAGATATGAATCGTCGGAAGTCGGTGGTTCAAAGCCGCTGCCGAAGCCTGAGGAGATTAAGGCTCAATTCGCGGAAGCTGGCGCAGAGTTGCACCATTTGAGCAGCGCATCTCCCCTTCGCCGCCAGGAACAGCGGAACGACCCGGTGCGCACTGGAATTCTTATCGGCCTGGGAATTGTGCTCCTCGTCTTTCTAGGAAGTATTATTGCAGTGCTAATGATGCACGCACCAACGCTTTGAGTCACCCGAATCTCATGCCAGAATCGGGGATGGTTCACCGGGATCCCTCGACTTCGCTGGGGACAACAACGCGAGCAAAGCGCTTGTTGCTTTTCGACATCGACGGCACGTTGATCCATTCGGGCGGCGCGGGCATCCAAGCGCTGATACTTGCATTTAAAGAGCGGTTCGGAATCGATGATGATCTGCATGACATCGAGATCGCGGGCATGACCGACTCGGGAATTGTCCTCAGCATCCTTAACAAGCATAAAATTCCTGCGATTAACGAAAACGTGAGCGGGTTCCTGGACAGCTACGTGCATTTCCTTTCGTTGGAGTTGCCACGCCGTAAAGGCAAACTGCTTCCCGGAGTGCTGGAGTTACTTGAACGGCTGAAATCGCGACCACACGTCGTGCTGGCGCTTCTCACGGGGAATGTGTCCCGCGGTGCGCGACTAAAACTTGAGCACTACGGCGTCTGGCATTTCTTCGAATTCGGCGCATTTGCCGATGATCACCGCGACCGAAACGAGCTCGGCCGATTCGCTCGCGCCCGCGCGAAGGAGAAACACGGACGAGAGTTCGTCGCATCCGAGATCGACGTCATTGGCGACACTCCACGCGACATCGCGTGCGGAAAAGCGCTCGGCGCGCGGACGATCGCGGTCGCAACGGGAAAATGGGGCCGGGATGACCTTGCAAAGCATCAGCCGGATTTTTTGATTGATGATCTCTCGAACGTGGAAACAATCATGGACACACTCGGATGGTGATCCATTCACGAATTGCACGGTGAAATGAAAAAAGACCCAGCCTCATCAGATACCACGCCGCGTCAGAGTCGTTCCAACGTTGTGCCGCTCAAGGGCGAAATCGATTTGCACGTGTCCCCGACGGTCACGGCGGCGCTCAACGACGTGATCGACAAGAAACCCGAGCGGTTGGTGGTCGATCTTTCCGACGTGAGCTACATCGACAGCGCAGGGCTCGCGGCCCTGATTCAAGCGATGCAGAAGGTGGAAGGCTACGGAGGCAAATTTATGCTGGTCGGATTGCAGGAAACCGTGCGCTCGATCTTCGAAATCTCGCGGCTAGATCAGGTTTTTCAGATTTTCCCCGACGCGGATGCCGCGCTGGCTGGCTAATCTGATCGGCAAATTCGCTAAAGACAGCGGACTTCACGGCGCGACGCGTGTCAGAATCTCAAGCGTTTGCGCGACATTCTTCGAAATATCGAACTGCGATGCGCGCTCGATGTTAGCCGAGCGGGCTGCATCGCGGCGCGAGGGATCTGACCAAAATCGAATAGCATCACGCAAGCCGACTAGATTTGCTGGGTTATCGACAATCGATCCGTGGACTTCGTCTTCGATGATTTCGCTAAACCCGTTGGAACGCGTTGTGATTACTGGTAACCCACTAGCCAGCGCTTCGAGGCAGGCATTGGAGAAGGGGTCGTAAATTGTGGGCAAAATGAAGATGTCCGCAGCCGCGTAGACCGGCACAAGGTCTGCAACTTGGCCGAGAAATTGCACGGGATCCTCGCGCCAGAACCGCAGGCGCGTCGTTTTATACGGCCCTGCTTCTCCCCGACCGGCGACCAGCAGCCGCATTTTTCGGTTCTTGCAGAGCGCCATCGCTTCGATTGCAAACAGCAAGCCTTTGCGCTCCCAGCCCGAACCTGCAAACAACAGCGCAATTTGGTCCTGCTTGAGTTTCAACTCCGCGCGAGATTTTTCGCGAAGCTCGGAATCGAACCGGAATCTGTCGAGCGGAACGCCGGTGCGCACGACATCGATCTTGTCCGCCGAATAACGGTAAAGATCGGTGATCTCGTTCACGACCATTTGCGAAGCGGCGATCACCCGCCCAGCCTTCCGCTTTTCAAAAAGCGATTCCTCCAGTTGTAACAAATCGCGATGCTTTCGGCTGGCGCCACGGACAAATTGCTTCAATGGGACCTCGAATTTTCTCCTGCGCGCAAGCCAGGCGCGGTGAACTCCGTCCCCTGCCCGGTAGACATCGCAACTCCAGACGCGCTCGAGGCTAAACAAAACATCGCACTGCAACTGCGGTCGGACTTGCTCTAACTCGTCAGCAAACCCGATTACGGTCGTCCCCCCCAGGCGTTTTATCGATCCAAATGGCCATTGCTCCTCGGGCCATTCATTCGCGGCCACAAGCTGGACCTCGTGGCCGGCTTTTACGATTCCATCGGCAAGTCGTTTCAAGTACGCCTCAGCTCCACCGCTCCGCGAATAACCCCGGCGAACGAAAGCGATTCTGAGTTTTTGTTTCACTGCCATTTCCACCCAACCGAAGCGTAGTAGAGAATCGAGCGGCTGGGGAAGCCACTAGATAGACGGGAAGGCCGAAGGGTGAGCGAACGGAAGCAGAGCGAATCAAATCTCTTAACCTGTAGATGACCGCCACTCTCCAAATTACCAATCAGCGGTGTTCCGACTCCGCTCGACATGATACAACAGCCCACTTTACACGCTCCACGTTCGCCAGAATACTTGTAAGCCAATGCTGGGTGAAACCCTAAATCCTCCTGCGCCACCGGTCTGTCTGACGCCTGTGGTGCGTACATTACCCCGGCGTTTGTTGTATTCGATCTTCGCCCGGATTGGCGGTTCTGGTCTCGATACGGACGCATTTGAAACGCTACGTGCATCATATCGCGGAGGATTTCTGGGTAAAGCAGTCGCCTATGATAACCGGCAGAAGGAGATCCCTGCTTCATTCATCCACTCGCTGCGGTGGCATCCGGTACGACTGATCTCCTTTCTTGACCGGCCTTACTATTATGGAGCGAAGAAGAAATATCTCGATTGGATCGCTTCACGGCAATTGGCGACCGGGCGTTACGATCTGTTTCATAGCTGGTCGGGCGATTGCTTGCGCTCGCTGCAAGTAGCAAAACGACTCGGCATCCCGTCCATTGTTGAAATCCCGACCTGGCATCGCGACGGTGGCAAGCAGAAAATCCACCAACCGGGCAAGGCAAAACCGACAGGCGATGTTCCGATGTTTGAAAGGTGGAAAAACCGGCTATTGCTCCAGCGGAAGCGGTTTGTGAAGGAGTATGAGCTCGCTGATCTTTTGCTGGTCTTATCAGACAAGGCGGCCCACACGTTTCGTGTGCGCGGTTTTCCAGTGGAAAAGCTGTTTTATCTGCCCCGCGGAGTGGATGTGGATCGCTTCAAGCCCGGTACGCGCCCGGAAAAATTTCGTGCCGTGTTTGCCGGCGCATTGATCAAACGAAAGGGAGTTCAACACGTGCTCGAAGCGTGGCACCGCCTCAATCTGTCAAACGCCGAGCTGTGGCTAGTCGGGTTTTTGCACGACGAAGCGAAGCCATTTCTAAAGGAGTTTTGGCGGGATAATATTCGCGTTGTCGGGTTCGTGCGCGACCCGGAGAATTATCTCAACCAGGGGACAATCCACGTTTTCCCCTCGCAATGGGAAGGCAGCGCGAAAGTCACCTACGAAGCGGCGGCGTGTGGATTGCCGCAAATCACCACGCGCGAGGCGGGCGATGTGGTCCGTAATGGAATTGAGGGAATCATCGTAAAGCCGGGAGATGTGAACGCACTTGCGACGGCGCTGGAACATTTGTATCGGCATCCGGAAATCGTGGACGAAATGGGGGCCGCTGCCAGACGTCGCGTCGTCGAAAATTTTACCTGGGACCATTTTCGAGCGCGATTGCTAGACGCGTACGAAACCGCGATGCGCATGGCGCGCTGATTCCTTCAAGGAGAGGCGATCTCCGGGTCGCCTCGGCGGCTGGAAAGCCGCCGCTCCTGTTCGCCTGTGAAAATTCTTCTCTTGCAACTCAAGCGAATCGGCGATTTGATTTTGACTACGCCCGCGATTGCCGCCTTGCGTGAGAATCATCGGGATGCGCACATCACCCTCGCGGTTTCGAACGAATGCGCCGACCTGCTTCCGGCCATCTCCAACGTCGATCGCGTTCTAATTGCGCGACGCAATCTGCGGGACGTCGCGATGGTTTCTTCTGTGGCTGGCAAGAGATTCGATTATTGCATCGATTTTACGCGAAACGATCGCTCGGCTTTTTTGACGCTCCTGTCAGGCGCGCGGAGACGGGTTGCCTCGTACCGCGTCCGCGAGCAGTCGAAGACGCGCGCCCGCGTTTACACCGATCTTGTTGGAGTCCGTGTGCGGGATATGCATACGATCGACTACAATCTGGCTTTGCTTGAGCCGCTCGGCGTGCGTGCTGCTTCTTCGGCTCCGCAGCTCCATCTACCGCGAACAGCGCGCGAAGAAGCTGACAAGCTCCGGCGTGATTGGAAAATCACGCGACCTTACGTGATTTTGCATCCCGGCTCTGCTCGCCGGGAAAAACTGTGGGAGGCTGTGCGATGGGCGGAGCTAATTCACCACTTCGGCCAAAACAACGAATTCGAGCTTGTTCTGACGAGTGGGCCATCCGCCGATGAGCAAGCGCACATCTCAGCAATCACGAAGCGCATGCGGCACAAAATTACCGACCTGGCTGGGAAGACAGACCTGCTTACGTTGGCAGCGTTGATTGCGCAGGCGCAGTTGCTCGTCACAGTCGATTCGGCTCCAGTGCATTTTGCGGCGGCAACACGTACGCCGCAGGTGATCCTGTTCGGGCCGACAAATCCATTTCATTGGCGGCCAATGGATAGCCCAGCACTGATTTTACACGGAAAATCGGGCGCGCCTGTGACCGAGTTTGCGCCGGTTCGCCCGCGCTTTCCGATGAGCGAAATCTCGACGGAAGCGGTGATCAGTGCTATGGATTCACTGCTGGCGCGTCATACGGCGGCCCGAACTTCATGAGCGGCGCAAAAGCGGCGAAGAAAAAGCAGTCCCTCTGGCAAACGTTACGTGCGGCCTCCGGCCCGTACCGGCGGCTCCTCGGCTACGTTAAGCCGTACAAGGTCCGTTTCATCGTAGGTTTGCTTTTGGGCTTTGCGTACGGCGGAGTCAGTTCGCTTTTGCCGCTCGCCATTTCCCGGGTGACAGGCACGATTTTCCAAGGGGCTGCTCCTAACCCAACGGCCTTGCGCTCGAATCTCCACGCCATCGATACGGGCCCGAAAATCAATTCGATTATTCTTATTTGTCTGGCCATTCCAGCGATCATGATGCTGCGCAGCCTTTGCTCGTACGGAAATACCTACTGCATGCAGTGGGTGAGCAACAAGGTGGTGACGGATATTCGGGGCCAGCTTTTCAACAAAATGGTGCGCCTTTCGATGGATTTCTTTAACAGGATGCGCTCAGGCCTTTTAATTTCGCGCATTACCAACGAGACCCGCGTCGTGCAAATGGCTTTGACTGCAGTCAGTAGCGATATTTTTAAGCAACCAGTAATGATCGTGGGTGCAATCAGCGTTCTATTTCTGATGGATTGGAAATTCACGCTGATTACACTGGTTCTTTTTCCAACCTGTTTGCTGCCGCTTCGCATCTATGGGCGTCGCGCGCGAAAAGCGCTCCGGGGTCAGTTCGAAGGCATGGGCGAAATGGTAGTGACGATGCAGGAGACATTCGCTGGCATTCGGGTAATCAAGTCATTCGCGCGTGAAGCACACCAGGAGAAAGAGTTCAAGCGCAGCAATCAAATGCAATTCTCGCAGATGATGCGCATTATCCGGTCGATGGAGGCTACTGGCCCGCTGGTCGAAACCATCGCTGCCGTCGGGATAGGCCTGGCCTTGCTCTATGTTTACGTTGCGAACCTGAGCGCGGGACGATTTTTTGGACTGATCTCAGGAATTTTCATTCTCTACGATCCGATCAAGACGCTCAGTAAGCTTCAAATTGTGATGCAGCAGTCAATCACCGCGACAACCGCGATTTTCGCTCTCCTCGATACTAACCCGACTGTACAAGATTCGCCAGACGCCAGCAAGCTGACTTCTGCGACAGGTCGCATCGACTTTGAAAATGTAACGTTCCGTTACGCGAACACAGTCACGGATGCCATTAGCGATCTCACTTTGCATATTGAGCCTGGCAAAACCTATGCTCTGGTCGGCGCCAGCGGCGCAGGAAAGAGCACGATTCTCTCGCTGATCCTGCGTTTATACGATCCGACTTCTGGAGCTGTAAAAATCGATGGTCGCGATCTGCGCTCGGTGACGCAGAAATCGTTGCGCGAACAGATTGGTCTCGTTACTCAGGAGACGTTCCTGTTTCACGATACGATCTTCAGCAATATCCAGTTCGGCCGGCTCGATGCCACGGAAGAAGAAGTTCACGAAGCAGCGCGAGCAGCGTATGCACACGATTTTATTATGGCTCAGCCGAAGGGTTACCAAACGGTGATTGGCGATAAAGGATGTCTTCTTTCTGGCGGCCAGCAGCAGCGTCTCGCCATTGCACGCGCGGTGCTCAAGAACGCGCCGATTCTCTTACTGGATGAAGCCACCTCATCGCTCGATTCCGAATCGGAAAAACAGATTCAAACGGCGCTGGCTGAGTTGGCGACGGGACGCACGGTAGTCGCCATCGCTCATCGGTTATCAACTGTCTTATCCGCCGATCAAATTATCGTGATGGACGGCGGTCGCATCAAGGAGATTGGCACACACGCCGAGCTTCTCGAAAAATCCGGCTACTATCGGCGGTTGTACGATCATCAATTCAATCGTATTCCGGAGGAGGCGGCGA
>JBBQRI010000005.1:0-31911 GCA_038214915.1 Chthoniobacterales bacterium | reverse complement strand
GAATGGAATGTCGATTTCGCCGTGTGGTGTTCATACAAATATTTGAACGCCGGTCCGGGCGCAGTTGCGGGTGCGTTTGTGCATGAACGCCACGCGACGAACACAAAATTACCGCGGCTCGCCGGCTGGTTCGGGAATGATCCAAATACACGATTCAGGTTGCATCTCGAGCCGGAGTTCATTCCCGTAGCGTCCGCTGACGGTTGGCAGATTAGTAATCCGCCAATTTTCGCGATGGCGCCGCTGCGCGCATCGCTGTCAATTTTCCAAGAAGCCGGCGGGATGGAACCGCTCCGCGCAAAATCGATGAAACTTACCGGCTATCTCGAATTTTTAATCGAACAAATCGGTTCAAAGAAATTCTCTATCATCACTCCGGCGGACCCGAGTGCGCGCGGCGCGCAATTGTCGATCCAGGCGCACGAGCATCCAAAGCAGGTGCACGAAGAACTTATCGCCGCTGGTGTGAAATGCGATTTTCGCGAGCCGAACGTGATCCGCGTCGCACCGACCCCGCTGTACAACACTTTTCACGAAGTGTGGCGGTTCGCCCAGATTCTCGCCGCCCACAAATGAGCGGCGTGGCAGCCCTGCCAGTTTTTGCGGAATAGTTGTAGCGGCGTTTGTGTCAAACGCCGACCGGATTAGTCACGCGCTTCACGTCGATAAACAGCCCAACGTTCTGAAACGATGGAAAATTTTATCTGTGTTCAGTGTGGGTCGCAGTTTGCTGAGACTGCGGAACCGCCTTCGCGTTGTCCAATTTGCCAAGACGAACGGCAATTCGTCCGTCACACCGGCCAGGAATGGACGACGCTCAAACGCCTTGCGGCTAATCATCACAACCGCGTTGAAGATGAAGCGCCACTACTTTTGGGAATCGGCACAGAACCGGAATTTGCGATTGGTCAGCGCGCTTTGCTTCTCCAGTCGCCGGGAGGAAATCTGCTCTGGGATAGCATCTCTTTGCTGGACGACGAAACAATCGCCGAGCTAAACGCACGCGGCGGCATCCGCGCCATCGCTATTTCGCATCCGCATTTCTACTCTTCGATGATCGAATGGGCCGAGTGTTTTGACGCCCAAATCTTTTTGCATTCGGCCGATCGCGAATGGGTCATGCGCAAGAGCCGGCGCATTCAATTCTGGGAAGGATCAACCCTGTCACTTTGGGATGGGCTAACACTAATCAATTGCGGGGGTCATTTTGAAGGCGGCACCGTGCTGCATTGGCCGACGGGTACTAATGGCAAAGGCGCCTTGCTAACCGGCGACATTATTACCGTCGTGCAGGATCGACGTTACGTCAGCTTTCTGCGGAGTTATCCCAATCTCATTCCGCTCGGAGCCTCGGCGATCCGCCGCATCGTCGAAAGGATCGAACCTTTCTCATTCGAGCAGATTTATGGCGGCTGGTGGCAGGCGAATGTTCTTGCACACGCAAAAGCAGCCGTTGCGCGATCCGCCGAACGCTATCTGCGGTGGATCAGTCGTTAGGCACGCATTCCTGTAGCCGCCGGCCTGTGGCCGGTCTCATCGGCGGATTAGAGCAGACGGCCCAAAGGGCCGTGGCTACAACTTTGTTCATCCAAGAGCGATCAGTTCATCCACAATGCGCGGCAAGGCGATCGCAGCCGGCTCGCGCACTAACCGCGTTGCGAATCGTGAGAGCGGTGTTTCCTCAGGATTCACTTCAATAAGTTCGGCGCCATCCCGGCTGCCGCGGAGCGCCCAATCGATGATATAACCAAACGTGGCAGTCGTTCCGGCAACGATCACGACGTCGCAAGCTCCGCCGTCGAGAAAATCTTCAACTCGTTCCAGTTCGTTCCGCGATACTTGTTCACCGAACCACACCACGCCCGGCCGCATGAGCGCCTTGCACTTCGGACATCTTGGGATTTCTTCGTGTTGCAGTGAGGTAGGGGCGATGGAAAGCCCAGCCGTTGCTTCGCATCCGTTACGGGACCTCAATCGCCCGGAGGAAGGCGGTTCAGGTGAACCGCCCCTACCTTCGTACGAAAATTCGCAGCGGGAACAGCGCGTGACGAAGATGTCGCCATGAATTCGCACCATGTTCTCCTTCTCAATTCCTGCGCGCGCGTGTAGGTCGTCCACGTTTTGGGTAACGAGCAGAAACTCGTCTGCGTGTTTTGCCAATTTCGCAATGGCTTCATGCGCAGCGTTCGGTTGCGCATTACGAATCCGGTGCCGGCGCTCGCGATACCATTCCCAAACCAATTTCGGATCGCTCGTGAATGCCTCAGGTGTCGCAAGCTTTGCCGGATCAAGATTCCGCCAGTAACCGTCCCTGCCGCGAAACATCGGGATGCCGCTCTCAGCCGAAACACCTGCGCCGGTCAGACCAAGTACGCGCATACAAAAACAAATGCGCGTTGTAGCGGCGCTTGTGTCAAGCGCCGAACCGAACGACGAGGCGCTTGTCACAAGCGCCGCTACAAGATCGACAAAACAGGTCTAGAATAAAGATAGCCTTGTTCTCTGCGCTGCGTTATCAATCGCCCACTATGAAACAAAAACTTGTCCTCCTACTCGTCGTTACGTTGTCCGCCTGGTCTCCGGTTTTCAGCGCCGCCGACACGCCCGAAACGCGGCGTAAAGAAGCCGAACGCTATCTCCAGGTTAGCCCGCCAAAGGCGCTGTTCGAGGACATGGCTGATAAGATGGCTGCAAACCTTCCGGCGGATAAACGTGAGCAATTCAAGAAAGTAATGACTACTGATGTAGATATTGCCGCATTATCCAAAGCGATGACAGATGCGATGGTAAAAAATTTCACAACTGAAGAGCTGAAGGCGTTGGCCGATTTTTACGGCTCGCCTGTCGGAAGATCGGCGATGCAAAAATTTGGTGCTTACATGGCAGACATAATGCCGGTTGTGCAGGCTGAGATCATGAAAGCCGCCGCAAAGATGAACCACTGAGTTCGCGAATCAGGCACTTCGGCAGCAGCATCATGCTCGGGCGTCACGTCGGCTACGGCAGTGGCCAAAGCCATGGCTAGAATCAGGTTGCGATTAGCGGTCCCGGGTTGTGGGTGTTTATAGGAGAGCCACAAAAACATAAAGCCGACAATCGGCATTAGTATGTCAATTGGAAGAACGAGTCCCACGTTTTCCGGCGAGAAGTTGTGGGCGACGATCATCTGGTAAATGTGACCGCCAGCCGCGCCCAATGAGAAAGCCCAGGGTGGAATCAATGTCGCGAACCGAAAGGCAAGCTCGCCTTGAACGCAATGACTCCTGCAGTTCCCACGCCCAGACTTGCGAATCCCACCTCTGCCTGAAACGGACTGTTTTCCCAGCCGATAAACTTTGCCGCCACATCACCGAAGAACACGTGAAAGACGAAGTTGATCAGATTATTTATTCCAATCGCGAAAAGCAGATAGTACGAGAGAAACGCTTCGCTCACTTCGCCGATTCGCAGCGGTTTCGGCTTATTAAGTAGTGATATTCCTGCGGCAACCAGACCGATGATAAAAAAGGTCACAAAATAATTGCCGATGAAAAAAACCAAAGGCGAAGAGAATTTCGAGTCATCCATCGAAGCGATACTAATTTCGTCGCTTGAGGATTGTGAAGCGAAGAGTGGTGGCCGGCGTTTAACTTCCCGCCGACTCTGACGGTCCGCTCTTTTCACCCGGAATTAAACCAACACGAATGATTGGATCCTCGGGTAGTACAATTAGGCCTCCCCATCGCAAAAAACCGGCCGGCGCGGGATTGGTCAGTCAGATTTTTGTGTCGGAGACATTAACGAAAAATTTCGCGATGAACGGGTTACCGAGAGGATTGCTATTTGTGATCGACAATCGTCGGACTGGCGCTATGCTCGTGGCAATGAGTGCTGACATCCTCTACTCGACAGAGGTCAGACATGCCTTGCGCTTTGTCTTTACGTTGACGCTCGGAATCTGGCGATAGAAAGCGACCGTTTTTCAACGGACGCTGATTTATTTCTCTCGAGCAGGGGATCTGTCTCTGTGTCTGTCGAAATAATCCAACCACTTATGATCAAATGTTAATTGTAATGAAACCCAACGCCACCGCATCGGAGATCGATGCGGTGGTGAACGTTGTCGAGGCAGTCGGCTTCCGGGCCCATCCGATGCCGGGAGCGACACGAACAGCCATCGGTATCACAGGCAATGAAGGACCGGTCGATGGCCAGCGTTTCGAAAACCTTGCCGGTGTTGCGGAAGTCATCCGCGTAACCAAGCCGTACAAATTGATCACACTCGATCTGCGACCCGATAAGACTGTGGTTCGCGTCGGCAACGCGACCATTGGCGCCGGCGAGCTAGCAATCATTGCGGGGCCATGCGCGATCGAGAACCGCGAGCAAGCCTTCGCCATTGCAAAAATTGTCCAGCAAAGTGGTGCGCGTTTTTTTCGTGGATGTGTTTGGAAACCTCGAACGTCGCCTTACACGTTCCAGGGCCTCGGCGAAAAAGGGTGGGAAATTATGGCAGCCATTCGCGAGGAGTTCGGCTTGAAAATTGTGACTGAAGCCGTCGAGGAATCGCATGTCGATCTCATTGGAAAGTGCGGGGACGTCATTCAAATCGGCGCTCGCAACATGCAGAATTTTTCGCTTCTGAAGCGTGCGGGCCGGTCCAGGTTGCCCGTGCTGTTGAAGCGCGGAATGGCTGCAACGCTCGAGGAATGGTTGCTCGCGGCGGAGTACATCATGGCTGAAGGCAATTACAACGTCATCCTCTGCGAACGCGGTGTGCGTACATTCGCGCAGCACACGCGGAACACGCTCGACCTTGCCTCTGTGCCCGCAATCCGACGCATTTCGCATTTGCCGGTAATCGTTGATCCTTCGCACGGCACCGGCACGGCATACATGGTTACGCCGCTGGCAAGAGCCGGCGTGGCAGCCGGCGCGGACGGCCTCATGATCGAAGTTCACAACCAGCCGGAGCTTTCGCTTTCCGACAGCGCACAGGCGCTAACACCGTCGCAATACCTTCAACTCGTCGCCGAAGTGCGAGCGATTCACGAGCTTGTCTCATTGAATGGAAACTCAATGATCTAAATAGCGTTGTCATGTTGAGCGAAGCGAAACATCTCTGGTTTTTCCTTAAGCGGTATCGCTCCCGAAGAGGATCAGAGATTCTTCGCTTCGCTCAGAATGACACGTGCCAACTTGTTCACAGCGAATCCAAACACATGGTCCTGCTGATCGATAATTACGATTCATTTACTTACAATCTCGCGCAGTATTTCGGCGAGCTTGGATGTGAGGTTGTCGTTAGGCGGAATGACGCGATTTCGTTGAAGGAAATTGCCGCATTAGCACCGGAACGTATCTGCATTTCGCCAGGGCCGTGCACACCGCGCGAGGCGGGGATTAGTAAAGACGTCATTCTGGCGTTTGGCGCACGGACTCCAATTCTGGGTGTTTGTCTGGGACATCAATGCATCGCCGAAGCGTATGGCGGAGAAATCGTGCGCGCTTCGCGGTTGATGCACGGGAAAACATCGAGCATTACGCATAAGGGGAACAGCCTCTTTTCCGATTTGGCCACGTCGTTCGAGGCTGGCCGATATCATTCACTTGTCGTGAAGCGAACTTCATTGCCTGGCTGTCTCGAAATCACTGCAGAAAGCGACGACGGAGAAATCATGGCGCTCTGCCATCGCGAATTCCCCGTGTACGGAGTGCAGTTCCATCCCGAGTCCGTGCTTACCCATGATGGCAAGAAAATCCTTGCGCGATTCCTCGCTCTCGCACCCAAAACTTCGATAACGCATCACAAATCACTTCACGTATGAGAGTTCCTTTAAACTCCGTGCGTTTCTGGCCGCCTCTCCCCTTGGTGCAAGGGGAGAGGATTGAGGTGAGGGGTTCCAAAACAGTACGGGGCACTGAAGCCGCAAACCCTCACCCTGCCCTCTCCCTTCGGAAGGGAGAGGCGAACTAAAGTGTTCAATCCAAGTAACACGAGTCAAACCCGACCCATCAAATGAGAGCGAGAGTCACTCCGACTTTGGGTGAATTCATCGAGCTTGCGAAACAGGGCAACGTCATCCCTGTTTTCGCCGAGTTCATCGCGGATGGAGAAACGCCAGTTTCAGCTTTCAAGAAACTGGACCGCGGCGGTTACAGTTTCCTTTTCGAGTCCACCGAAAAGAACGATGTCTCGGGCCGTTTTTCGTTCGTAGGTGTGGACGCTCGCGTGGTTTTACAAAGCTACGGGCGCGAGGTTCAAATCATCGAGGACGGAAACGACCGGCGACTCGAAATGCGCAGCGATCCAGTCGACGAGGTGCGGAAGTTGATGGCGCGTTATCAGTTCGTGTCGCGCCCCGAACTGCCGCGGTTTGCCGGCGGCGCTGTCGGATTTATCGGCTACGAGGCAATCCACTTTTTCGAGCCCAAAGTTCCACTAGCGCAACAAGATGAACTGCAACTGCCCGAGGCACTGTTCATGATTCCGAGCGCGCTTCTGCTGTTCGATCACCGGTTGCGCAGCTTGAAGATCATCGTCAACGCATTTCTCGGCGATGGTTCACCGGAAAAGGTTTATGCGCGCGCTGTCGAATGCCTGGCTTCGATTAAGCAAAAGCTGACGCAACCGGTCGATCTTCGCCTCGTTTCGATCGTGGAAGATGCAGAACAGCCCCTGCCGCGAAGCAATTTCTCTCGCGAAGAGTTCGAGCGCGCGGTAAAGCGAGCGAAGGAATACATCGCGGCAGGTGATGTCTTCCAAGTCGTTTTATCGCAACGATTCGAGGCGCCGTTCGACGGCGAACCACTCGATTTCTATCGCTGCCTTCGTTTCATCAATCCTTCGCCGTACATGTTTTGTCTCAACTTCGGCGCCGATTTTTCACTCGTCGGTAGTTCGCCCGAGATGCATGTCAGGTTGGCTGACGACAGCGTGGAGATTCGTCCAATCGCCGGGACACGCGCCCGCGGTCTGACCCCGGAAGAAGACGAAGCCAACGCCGCTCAACTGCTAGGCGATCCAAAGGAGCGGGCCGAACACATCATGCTTGTTGACCTCGCGCGGAATGACGTCGGTCGCGTCGCAGAATTCGGTTCCGTTCGCCTAACAGAGTTCATGCAGATCGAACGCTACAGCCACGTCATGCATATCGTTTCCAACGTAGTGGGGCGTTTACGCGCCGATGGCAGCGCGTTCGACGCAGTGCGAGCGACATTTCCTGCCGGCACTGTGTCCGGCGCGCCAAAAATCCGCGCGATGCAAATTATTAGCGAACTGGAGAAAACGCGGCGCGGCTGTTATGCGGGCGCGATCGGGTATTTCGGATTCAACGGGAACGTCGATTCCTGCATCGCGCTGCGATGTGCCGTATTGAAAAACGGGCACGCGTACTTCCAGGCCGGCGCGGGCATAGTCTCCGATTCGGTTCCGCAACGGGAATACGAAGAAACCGTGATCAAGGCGCGGGCAATGATGAAGGCGCTCGCAATGGCGAGTCAGATAAAAGCGCAATGAATCCGCAAGCGATGGTAAGGGAAACGGACAATCTCGATCTTCGCGAGACGACGATGCGTCTTGCGAACGGAGAAAATCTTTCACGGACCGAAGCGGCGAATTTTCTCGATGCATTGCTTGATCCAGCCGCCACCGATACGCAGATAGCGGCGGCGCTCATCGCTTTGACGGCCAAAGGCGAAACGGTCGACGAGCTTGCAGGCATGGCTGAAGCGATGCGCGAACGCGCGACCCCCCTGCATTCGCGCCACGAGCGCTTCATCGATACGGCAGGAACGGGTTCGAGCGCGGCCAAAGGGTTCAACGTTTCAACAGCCGCAGCGTTCGTCATCGCGGGTGCCGGTTTGCCTGTGGCGAAGCACGGTGCGCGTGCTGCCTCCTCGAATTCGGGAAGCGCCGACGTTCTCGAAGCGCTGGGTGTCAACACTGCAGCGACTCCGGAAATCGTGGAACACTGCCTCAATGACCACGGAATCTGTTTCATCTTTGCGCCGCTTTTCCACCGTGCTACCGCTCGTGTCGCGCAGGTGCGCCGGGAATTGGGCGTCCATACCACGTTCAATTTACTGGGTCCCCTAACGAATCCGGCGCGTGCGCCCTTTCAACTTGTGGGCGTGTGGGATCATTCGCTCGTTGAGCGGGTCGCATCCGCGCTCGCGCTTCTCGGCGTGAAACAAGCGTGGGTCGTTCACGGCGCCGACGGGCTTGATGAAGTGACGATTACAGGCGAGACCTTTGTCGCAGCGTGTCCGGCGCGCACGGGCATGCTGAGGTTCACGATTTCGCCCGAGGACTTTGGACTGCAGCGCCGATCGGTTACTCAACGCCGCGAAGCCCCAGCCGAGAATGCACGAGTGACTCGCGCGATCTTGGACGGAAAAAAAAATGGCAATTTCGCCGTGGCTCGCAACCTGGTCATCATCAACGCTGCGGCGGCGCTGTATCTCGCTGGCGTGGCGAACGATTTTCAAAACGCAACAGCAATGGCGCGTGAAAGCATCAATAGTGGACAGGCGGCATCGAAGCTGGACGCGCTGATTCGCGAGACAAATCGGAGCTGGTGATGGCCACTATTCTCTCTGAAATTCTTGATCGAAAACGGGAAGTCGTAGCGCGACTTCGAGCCGATCGGACAGCGCAAGATTTTCGCGACCGCGGATTGGCGATCCGAGCAAACGCGACGCCGCATCCATTGTTGCGAGCACTCGAATCGAACGCCGGAGGAGTCAAGATCATCGCAGAATTTAAACGCCGGTCGCCATCGGCTGGAACGATCCGTAGTGATCTGTCCGCGACCGACGTTGCCACTCGTTACGAGCGCGGTGGCGCCTGTGCCATCTCGGTCCTGACGGATGAACAGTACTTTGGCGGTTCGATTCTTGATCTTGGCGCGATTCGCGAGAGCACGGCGCTTCCACTGTTGCGCAAAGATTTCATCATCGATGAAATCCAAATTTACGAGGCGGCTGCTGTCGGCGCAGATGCTGTGTTGTTGATCGCAGCAGCTCTTGCCGACGGTGCGTTAGCAAAACTTCGCGCAACCGCGGAGGACGAACTCGGTTTGGACGCCGTCGTCGAAGTGCACACCTCGGGAGAGCTGCGTCGCGCGGTGAGCACCGGGGCGAGGCTCATCGGAGTCAACAATCGCGATCTGCGGACGTTTCAAACTTCATTGGAGACGAGCGAACGTTTGATAGCTGAAGCTCCCCGAGATCGAATCATGATCTCCGAGAGTGGATTACAAAACCCGAAGTCTCTGCACCATCTCCGGGCTCTCGGCTTCCGCGGTTTTCTCATCGGCGAAGCGCTAATGCGCGCGAGCGATCCGGAAGCGGCTCTTCGTGATTTCACTGCTGGTGCAGAAGATGGGCGAGAGCGAAGCCAAGCGATGGCCTCTGACACAGACGTCCTACAGGTTTGATGGCGACAGCGATACAAATCAAAATCTGCGGTGTTACAACTGCGGATGATGCACGCGCGTGCGTCGGACTCGGCGCTAACATGATTGGGTTCAACTTTTATCCAGCGAGCCCGCGCTACATCGAGCCTGCTATAGTCCGCCGAATTGTGGACGCGCTCCCAGCACGAACTTGCGCCGTCGGCGTTTTCGTCGACGCGGGTACAGCAGAAATTCGCAAGCTCGCCAAAACTACTGGCGTTCGATGCGTTCAATTGCATGGACAAATAACGCCAGAATCATGCAACGAACTGGCTCGAGAATTTCGCGTGATTCGCGCGCTCTCAACCGATACGCGATTCGAGCCAGAACACACAGCAGTGTTCCCACATTGCGATGTACTCATCGATGCGTACCATCCCGAGCTCAGAGGCGGCACGGGTCAGACGTGCGATTGGTCCGCTGCGCGAGCTGCGATTCGCTACACCCGATTCTTGATTCTCTCCGGCGGATTAGACGCGCAAAATGTTGGTCGAGCGATTGCGGCGGTGACGCCCCACGCGGTCGACGTTTGTAGTGGGATAGAAAGCGCGCCCGGTGTGAAAGATCATCGTGCGCTAGAACAATTCATCAGCGCTGTACGAGCAGCGAGCCCCATGACGAACGCTTCCTCGTTTAAAAACTAGCAATGCAAAAAACGCGAATCACATCGAGCGAACCGGACGAGCAGGGACACTGGGGTAAATTCGGTGGCCGCTACGTTCCGGAAACACTGGTCGCGCCGCTCGAGGAGCTGACGAGTGAGTTCATGCGGGCTCGAGGCGACCCGAATTTTTGGCGCGAACTTAATATGCTGCTGCGCGATTACGCCGGCCGACCCACTCCTCTGTTCCACGCCCGGCGGCTCACTACACATGCCGGTGGCGCACAAATCTACCTGAAGCGCGAAGACCTTCTGCACACCGGCGCGCATAAGATCAACAATGCAGTCGGCCAGGCCCTGCTTGCGCGCCGCATGGGCAAAGCTCGCGTCATCGCCGAGACCGGGGCAGGGCAGCACGGCGTCGCGACGGCAACGGTGTGCGCATTGCTTGGGTTGCCTTGTTTGATATACATGGGCGCGGCAGATGTCCGCAGACAAGCGCTGAACGTTTTCCGCATGCGGTTGTTGGGCGCCGATGTGGTCACAGTCAACGCGGGGACGCGCACGTTGAAGGACGCTATCAACGAGGCATTGCGCGATTGGGCGACTAACGTCCGCGATACTTACTACCTGCTGGGCAGCGCGCTTGGACCGCATCCGTACCCTTTGATGGTACGTGAATTTCAAAGCGTGATTGGACGCGAAGGTCGAGAACAAATCTTGTTTGCAACAGGCAAGTTGCCGCGCGCGCTGGTTGCATGCGTCGGCGGCGGCTCGAATGCGATTGGCTTGTTTCATCCGTTCATCGCAGACGAAGGAGTGCGATTGATCGGCGTAGAGGCCGGAGGGCGCGGTGATTCGTTAGGGCAACACGCTGCGAGATTTCACAACCGATCAGAAAGCGGTGGCGGGCGCGTCGGCGTTCTTCAAGGCACAATGTCGTATGTGCTTCAGGATGCGAACGGCCAGATCGCCACGACACATTCCATCTCAGCCGGACTGGATTACTCGGCAATCGGCCCTGAGCACGCGTTCCTTCGCGACAGCGGGCGAGCCGAATATACGCAGGCGACTGATGCAGAAGCCCTCGAAGGGCTTCGACTCTGCGCAAAACTGGAAGGCATCATTCCTGCCTTGGAAACGGCACATGCCATTCTGCCGGCGATTCGGCTCGCGCGCGAGCTGCCGGCTGAAGATGCAATCATCGTGAATGTCTCCGGACGCGGCGACAAGGACGTTCAGCTCGTGGCAGAGTTAGAAGGCCGATGAGCCGAATTCAAAAAAAATTCGACGAACTGAAGCGCTCAGGACACGGTGGTTTCATCCCATTTATCACCGTAGGTGACCCTGATCTTGCGACTACTGAGCGCTTGCTAGTTGAGCTCGCGAAAGCGGGAGCAGGCATCATCGAGATGGGCGTGCCCTTCAGCGATCCGGTCGCGGATGGGGAAGTGATTCAGCGCGCGTCTGAACGGGCGCTGCGAAACGGCGTGACCGTGCACGACGCGCTCATGTGCGCGAGGAACGTTAGGCAGCAGATCGATGTACCGATCGTCCTCTTCAGTTATTTCAATCCGCTGCTGCAATTTGGCCCGGAACCATTCGCACCGGCAGCGAGACAGGCTGGGATCGATGGGGTGCTCGTGACGGATTTGATTCCCGAGGAAGCAGAGTCGTGGACTCAAAATCTGCTGCGACACGAACTCGACCCCATCTTCTTGGTCGCACCAACAACTTCGGACAAACGACTCGCGCAAACGGCGCAGCAAGCACGGGGATTCATTTACGCGGTTTCGCGGGCTGGCGTGACGGGCGAGCGCGATGAAATGACACGCGATGCTGAAGCCCTGGTGAAACGTGTTCGATCGGTCAGCGAATTGCCGGTCGCGGTTGGATTTGGCATTTCCAGTCCAGAGCAAGTCCGCGCCGTGTGGCGTTTTGCAGACGCAGCTGTTGTCGGCAGCGCTATCGTGAAGCAAATTGAGAAGCTCAGGGATTCACCCGATCTCGTGAACCACATCGGTGAGTTTGCGCGATCCCTCGTTGCAGAAACGTAATCATTTGTTTTTGAAAAACGTGAGACTCAATAGTTAATCCTCTTTCATCCTGGCGTAGGCGCGGTGGAGAAAATCCGAGGCGGCTACGCTGACCAAAATCCCGGCGAAGAACCGCGTCACACGCTGGGCGAAAAGCAGACCAAAACTCAGAGCTGTGGCGCACCACGGCGCCATGCATTACGGGCACGAAATCAAATGACCTATGCCGCGTTGAAATCCACGGCCGCGTGGCTCCTCTTCCACCTCGCCCGCACCGGCACTGCGAATATAGCTCACAAACGGCGCGCGCAGAATGCCGGTAATTCTGTCTTTGGCGACGATGCGGCTCAACTTGTGCGTGGCTATTCCAAGTAACGCCAGATCAAGCAAACCAAATTTTCTGGGCAGACGGTTCTGTTGGACGGCAATTCCGGTTAGAACGGCTGCACTCGCCAGAAAAAAACCAAGTAGCGTCGCGTATTCCGTGAGTAATAGTTCCTCGCACTCCTCCTTTTCCACAGTCTTCGCGCCGTACTCCTCGATCGAAAGGTTCGCTTCAGTTTCGCGAGGCTGTGTTCGCTTCATAGAAATTGAGTCGAAAGATTCTGCGCGTTTGCGTGTGAGACACGGCCTGGAGTCACTTTAACTCGCAATTGGCTCGCGTAGCTTCCAGAACCGCTGCTACTGGAAGCACATGCCTGATGCTTATGATGCGATTGTCGTTGGCTCGGGACCGAATGGTCTCGCGGCGGCGATCACACTGGCGCGCGCGGGCTGTTCCGTTCTTGTTTATGAAGCGAACGCGACAATCGGCGGCGGGGCGCGTTCGGCCGGACTCACTCTGCCTGGCTTTCTGCATGATGTCTGTTCGGCAGTTCACCCACTAGCAGCAGGCTCGCCGTTTTTTAAAACGCTGCCCCTGGAACGATTGGGTTTGGAATGGATCGAGCCCGAAATTCCACTGGCGCATCCGCTGGAGAACGGCTCTGCCGCCTGCCTCTACAGAGATATCGACGTTACAGCTGAACAATTGTTCGACGATTCGGGCGCATATCGGCGCCTGATGAAGCCGCTGGCGCGCAACTGGGAAAATCTATCGATTGAATTCCTACAGCCAATGTTGCATTGGCCACAGCATCCGATAACGCTCGCGCACTTTGGAATTTTGGCGCTTTGCCCGGCAACGTTGCTGGCGAAGTTTATTTTCAAAGGCGAACCAGCTCGAGGGCTTTTCGCCGGGATCGCCGCGCACTCTTTTCTTCCACTGGAGGCGCCGGTTTCGTCAGCATTCGCATTGGTGCTGGGGCTTGCGGGACACGCGGTGGGCTGGCCGATTCCACGCGGCGGCTCACAACAAATTTCGAACGCGCTTGCCGCTTGTCTGCGTGAGCTTGGCGGGAAGATCGAAGTGGACCATCGCATCGAGAATCTCCGCGACCTGCCGAAATCGCGCGCGATTCTTCTGGACATTTCGGTCTGGGAGTTTTTGCGAATCGCCGGTCAACAGTTGCCATCGCGATATCGCAGCCAGCTGGAATCGTTTCGACACGGGCCTGGTGTTTTCAAGATCGATTACGCGCTGAGTGAGCCGATCCCATGGAAAGCCGACGCTTGCCGGCGTGCGGGAACAATTCATCTCGGTGGCGGCATAGACGAAATTGCGGCGTCGGAACGCGAGGTTATGCGTGGAAAAATTCCCGAGCGCCCGTTCGTGCTGGTCGCGCAACAAAGTTTGTTTGATGAAACGCGCGCGCCGCGTGGTCAGCACACGCTCTGGGCGTACTGCCATGTTCCGTTCAGCTGCGGCACGGATATGTCGGATCAAATCGAATCACAGATCGAGCGATTCGCGCCCGGTTTCCGTGATTGCATCCTCGCTCGCCACAAAATGAGTGCCGCTGATCTCGGGAGATCAAATCCCAATCTTACCGGCGGCGACATCAACGGCGGCGCAGCGAACCTGACCCAGCTAATTGCACGACCGATTCTTGCTCCAACTCCTTATCGCACGCCTTTGCCTGGAGTATATTTGTGTTCGGCTTCCACGCCTCCCGGCGGTGGTGTCCACGGCATGTGCGGATATCACGCGGCACGCACCGCATTGCGCGATCATTGCTCTACGCGCAAGCGATGATTCACCTTCGCGATCCGGGTGGACGCCAATGGCAAGTTTATCGGCACTCATCCCGAGAAAGGCCAGCAAAAGGAAAAGGCCGAGAAATATTAATCGACGCGCGTCGGGTTGAACAATTGCTTGCGGCTAAGCCGCGCGCTTGAGGACCCTATACTCTACGCGAGGGCCCCTTCGTCTTTGATGGCGTGAGCAATTGCGTCGCGATATACAACCGGGAGGCCTTCGACAACCGTCAATAAGTTCATGGGAGACCCACGAAACGTCGCGCACGCCAAAAAAGTCAGCCAGGAGAAGCATCATAAGGACAAGCATGCTCCTAAGGCCGGCCCCGCTTCATCGCAGCACACGAAGAACATTCAACCCGACAACAAGCCTGCATCTGTCGCTAAAAGCCCTCCCAAATCTGAAGTTGCAAAGCCAACTCAACCAGTAGAACCGACACAGGTGGAGAAGTCGCTTGTAGTCCTCTCCAAACTTAAAGAACTGGAGTTTCATTCTCGGGCGAATATCGAAAAACTCGCTGAACTCAGCCTGACGATTGAAGAAGAGCTCAAGCAAAAGGCGTTCGTTGAGGCGATTGGAGCCGTTTACGGCGCGCAGGATACATTTCAATCCAAGATCTTGGAACTGATCGGAGCCTACGAGGCGGAGTGCACTCGCTTGTCGGGTTCGGCCTGACATCCTGATCGCTGAGGACTTCTTTTGCAGTCCTTTTTCGCGCCGATGAGAAATTAATTTCGAACAATCCTGAAAAGCTAATAGTCAAAAAAAGAAGTGAAAGCGAAAAAGCTAGTCACAGTGGCAGCGGTGAGCGCCGCCTTGTCTTTCAGCGTGACCGCACAAGCGAAAGAAGAAAAACACGAGGAACAAAGTATCAACAGCTCCGATGTACCTGCCGCGGTACAACAAGCTGCTCAGGCGGAAGCGAAAGGCGGATCAATCATTCGCTGGGAGAAGGAAGGCGCCAATTATGAAGCCGTTATTCAAAAGAAGGGGAAGCAGATTGGCGTTGAAATGGACGCGAACGGTAAAGTGCTGAGCAAGCACAACGAAGCCAAAGAGCACAAAGAGACGGGCGAGAACCACTAATTTGTGGGTGGATCGCGTTGTGAATGAATAGCCAGCATCTGAAGGGTGCGCAACGCGATCAGGTGAACAACGCGGCGAAGCAGCGCGATGTAACGTTGTCTTCGCCGCGTTGATTCCGGCGGTGTTATAGTTGGAGTCGTGGATCGCGGCTACAGTGCGAGTGCACGCACGCTCGCGTAAATAATTCCGCCGACCATTGCTCCGACGGCTACCAAAGCGACATCCCGCTTTAGAAACGCGATGAGAAGGAACGCTGCTACTGAGATCGCGACAGTTATCCAATCAGTCAACGCTCCGGGGATCAGATCCAACGAGACAACCGCGATTACCCCTACTACTGCAGCGCTAACCCCGGCGAGGAACGCCTGAAGTCCGCGGTTTTCGCGGACTTTTTCGATGTAGTGCACGCCGCCGAGCACGAATACAAACGATGGCAAAAACACAAAACAAGTTGCAAGCGCCGCGCCAGGAATTCCGCCGGCGATGTAACCCACAAAAGTCGTGAACAACATGAACGGTCCCGGCGTTGCTACACTGAGGGCGACGCCATCGAGCAGCTGCCCGTCGGACAGCCAGTGATATTGTGCAACCGCGCCGCACTGCACGAAAACAAGCGAAGCGTACGCACCGCCGAAGCTCAGCAGTCCTGTCTTGAAAAACAGCCAGGCAATTTGGAATAAACGCGAATCGCTGAATGGAATCAGTGCACTACTTGCAACAAACATCACCGGCAAAATTGGCGCACCCCTTTTGAGCAGCGGGGAGCCGCGCTCCACGATCAGGTTCAGTAATCCGGCGGTCAGAAGAATTAGCAGGAAGTTCATTCCCCCGAAGCGCATCCCCACAAACGCGCCGACGAGCAGGATCGCAAGAAACACGTTTCTGATCGAAGCGCGCCCAAGTTTAATAATTCCCGCGGCAATGATGCCGAGCACAGCCGGCTTGAGCACATACAGAGCGTTCGTGACTTCAGGAAGCTTGCCATAACGAACATAAAGCCAGCTCAGAACGATCATGGCGATTGCGCCCGGCACAATGAAGGTGACACCGGCCAGCACGCCGCCCCACAGCTTGCGTTTCAGGTAACCAATGTAAATCGCCAGTTGCAGCGCCTCCGGGCCGGGAAGCATGTGACAGAAAGCCATGATTTTGATGAAGCGATCTTTGGAGAGCCATCGGCGCTTTTCCACCATGTGATTGAACATCATCGTGATCTGCGCTACTGGGCCGCCGATGTTGACGAAGCCAAGAAAAAGAAAATAAAGAAACACTTCGCGCCACGACGGCATTTGATCGCCTGGGGCTGCGTTGTCTTGGTTGTTCACGGCTCAACGCAAGGCAGCTGTGCCACTGCCCTTTGGTCGTCGATCTTCGCTCGGTTTCGAGTTATTGTCGCGAAAACAAAAAAGCGTGGCTGGCATCGCAGTAAAGTTCCGCTCGTCGAAGGAAAGCTAGCCATGGAGGGAATACAAACTATGAAACCGACGGTAATTGCTGCTGCAATTTTCACCGCGCTGATTGGCCTTGTTTCGGCTGCAGGCTTGAACACGGCACGAATCGACCAGCTCACCGGGCTCAAGGGGAAATTGAACGAGAAGGAAGGCGTCTACAATGTTCCGAACGCGCGCCAGGTGGCAGTAATTGATCGCGAAAAGCGCGAAGTAATCACCAGATGGAATACAGATCTGGCGTTTGGAAATTTCCCAATGGCGCTCGATGAAGCGGACCATCGATTGTTTATCGGCTGCCGGCTGCCTCCAAAACTAGTCGTAATCGACACGGATGCTGGAGATGTGGTTGCCAAGATCGATATCTCCGGTGATTGCGACAACGTCTTTTACGATGGCAAACGCCATCGCGCCTACGCGATTTGCGGCGCGGGAAAGATCGACATCATCGACCAGACCGATCCGAATACCTATACAGCTTCAACCAAGGTCGACACTGCAGACGGCGCCCGCACCGGACTCTTCGTTTCGGAACGCGACACCTCGTTCGTAGCCGTTCCACATCACGGGTCGCAAAAGGCCGAAATCCGTGCTTACCGTATCGAATAATTTTGCATTTGAGCAAGCATTTGAGATTAATCGTTCTGTAAGCCTGCCTTTTGCAGGAGCTGATCTTCTATGCGACGTGCTTTGAAATTTGCGATGGTGTGCGCAGTCACATCCATCCAAATGGTTTGGTCTTTGAGCGCAGCAATGGAGCCACGCGCAGCCGACACGAATTACGAACTCAAACCAATTAAACTTCCGGGCGCGACTGGAGCGGTATGGCTGGACTATTTCGCATACGACCGCGCGGGGGGTAAGTTGTGGCTACCTGCGAGCAATACCGGCAGCGTGGATGTAATCGACGAGACAACGGACGCCGTTTCGCAGATCGCAGGATTTCCAACCGGTGAGATCGAGCGTCGCGGAAGAAAAATCACGGTTGGACCGACGGCGGCGAGCATTGGAGAAGGAGTTGTTTACATTGGAAACCGCGGGGATGGGACGCTTTGTGCGATCGATGCGAAGACGCTTGCGCGCAGCGAATGTGTGCCTGTCTCGGCGGACAGCACGGTCACGCCGGACGGCGTTGTTTACGTCGCGGCCACACGTGAGCTCTGGGTAACGCTTCGCGTTAAGACAGGCGATAGCGCGCCAGCCAAATGTCTCGGAATATTCGACGTTTCTGATCCGCACCACCCTAAGCCGAAAACGAAAATTTCGCTGGAGAATCTAGCGGAAGGCTACGCTGTCGATGGCGGACGCGGTCTCTTTTATACGAACGTCGAAGACACAGGAACGACCGTGGTGATTGACGTGCGTACCCACAAGATCGTCGCGAAATGGAATGTTGGGAGCACTGACTTACAAGGACTCGCGCTGGACACTGCGCGTAAATTTCTCTTCGTCGCCTGCGCGGATCATGTGGTGAATATCGACGCGACTCACGACGGAAAAATTCTCGACTCAATCCGAACTGGAGCCGGTTTAGACAACATCGATTACTCGGCTGAGAAAAAACTTCTTTACGCCGCTGCTTCTGAAGCTGCGACGTTGACCATTGCTGAAGTCGGCGACGACGGAAAATTTCATCTGAAGGCGACAATTCCGACAGTGAAAGGCGCTCGTGGCGTTGTCGCCGCCAGCGGTGACACAGCGTACCTCATCGACCCGGTTGAGGGCCGAATGTTGAAGCTGACGCACAAATAACGGACGGCAGTTTCAGATAGGTCGCTGCGTCGTCGAGCACGGTACGGCCAGTGTTGGAGAGTGATCTACCGCAATGCGATACTGCAACTTGTTCATTCTCGCGCTTTGCGGGTTTGTCACTTCATTCGGCGCGCACATCGTGGCGACGAATTTGCCGGCATACGCGCAAGCGATCGGTGTTGGCGCGTTCGTGATTGGTTTGCTCATCGCCGTCTACGATTTTGCGGAGCTATTGGCAAAGCCGCTCGCGGGATTCATTGCCGATCGAAGCGACATGAAGCTCACGCTGCTCGCTGGTCTCGGTATCTTCATCCTCGGCTCGCTTCTGTTTCTGGTGATCAATCCGAAGCTTTTGCTGCTCGTGCGCTTCGTTCAGGGACTGGGCGCTGCGGCGCTTTCGACAGTTTCGATCACGCTCGTGGCGAAATATTTTGAGACGGGCCGCGGCAAAGCATTCGGAGTCTACAACGCGATCAAAGGCGCGGGCTACGTCATTGCTCCCGCGCTCGGTGGATTTCTCATTCATGGCTACAGCTTCAGCATGATCTTTATCGTCTCCGCGGAAGTCGGCGCAGTGGCTTTGATTCTGACTTTATTCCTGCCGGACGAAGTCACGAAAAGCGGCGCTCTCGAACACGACGATGACGACATCACGCTGCGGCAGTTGTTTTTGATCTTCAAAGAGCCGCGACTGCTGCCGACCTATGCGGTGATTGTAATCAACATGTTCATGGTCGGAATCCTTTTCGGATTTTTGCCGGTTTATCTCTACTCGATCGGATACGCGCCGCTGCAATCGGGCACCACCGTGAGTGTGGCGACGTTTAGTTACCTGCTCGTGCAGCCACTCTCCGGCTATTTGGCGGACAAGACTTCAATCCGACTGACGGTCCTGGTCGGCATGACGTTGGCGGCGGTCGCCATCATTCTGACGACGTTCACGACGGGTGCATTCCTCGTCGTGGTCATCATCGCGGCGGGGATAGGAGTCGGAACGGTCTGGACAAATTGCGATGCGCTAGTCGGCGCGCTCGCCGATAAAAAGCAGCTTGGCGCAAGCATGGGTGCCGCGCAGTCATTTAAGGAGTTCGGCGATATGGTGGGCCCTCTGCTTGTCGGACTTGTCACGCAATATTTCGGCGTGCGGGCGGGGTTCGTTAGCTGCGGGGCCATCGCGTTACTCGCGCTGGTTTTATTGCGCGGTGTTCCCTCATCGCAAGTGAGTCGCATTTGATGAACAATTTTTGTCAACACTCTGGGCCGCAGATCAAGTTCCTGCAGGAGGCTCGTGATGCCACCGTTGCTGACCCCGAGTGAGAATCATCAACACAGTATTTCTGTCCCTTGCGCTTGCTCGATCACGGACTTTGCGAATCAGAGCGGTGGGTGCGCCACTTTGGGTTTCTGACTCTCAAAGAGAGCGAGCAACGCAGGCAGGACGATCAGCACAAGCGGCAATGAAAAGATTAGCCCCGAGATAATGGCGATTGCCAGTGGTTGCTGCATAGCGGAACCGTGACCGATCCCCAGCGCCAGGGGAAGCAGTGCTAGGATAGCGGCGAAGGCGGTCATTGAAATCGCGCGCATTCGATTGATTCCGGCAAGGATTAAGCGGTCGTCGCTGGGGGGCAACGAACGAAATTCCGAGTAATAAAAGATCGCGATCTCGGTGACAATGCCGATAATCATGGTCATGCCCATGCGCGAAGTGATGTTGAACTCGGTGCCGGTGACCCATAAGCCGATGAAAACTCCGGCTACGGCGAAAAGCGGGATAAGCAACATGGCAGCGGCAACGCGAAAACTTTCGTAAAGAAAAAGCAAGAGGAGAAAGATGAGCACGATGGCAGCGAACAGGATGATGGTAAGACCGCGGAAGGCGATTTGTTGTTGTTCATAAAGCCCGCCAAAAGTGTAGAGAACGTTGTTTGGAATGACGCCGGATTTGGCGAGCGCCCGTTTCACATCGCTCACTGTCGAGCCGAGATCCCGGCCACTGATGCGCGCGGTCACCGCGACCATGCGCTTCAGATCTTCGCGCATGATCTCGGGCTCGCCGCTGACCGGAATCAGCGTGGCCACCCGTTTGAGCGGAAACAGATGTCCGTCCGGTGCGCGCAAGAGAAGATTGTCGACGTTACGCATGGTTTCGCGCGCGTCGCGCGGAATCCAAACGCGCACGCCAATCAGTTTTGGTCCCTGTTGAATGCGCGTGGTGACGTTGCCGGTGAGAAAATCCTCGAGCGCCTTTGTGACCGCCTCCGGATCCATGCCTTCGAGGCCGACCTTTACGCGGTCCACTTGAATGTTGAGAGCGTCTCCTGCCGGCACGATGCCATTTTTTACTTCAACAACACCGCGAACTTCCGAAATTGTGTCGGCCACTCGCGGCGGCAACGTGCGCAGCAGTTGTTCATCGTCGGAATAAAGTTTGATTTCGATCGGTTGCGGCACGCTGGTCAAGTCGCCGATCAAATCTTCCATTAGCTGCAGCAGTTCGATCTGCAAACCGGGAACGTGTTTTTCGATGTCAGCGCGCACATCGTCCATCACTTCTTCAATTCCGCGGCGCGGAAACGGTTTTAAGCGAATAAAGAAATCGCCGATATTTGCCTCGCTAATGCCGCCGCCGAGCTGCAAGCCAGTGCGTCGCGAGTAGGTCTGCACTTCCGGAGTTTCCTGCAAGATCGATTCCACCTGGCGAAGCAACCGGTCGGTCTCGGCGAGTGAAGTGCCGGGCGGCGAAATGTAATCGAGAACGAAACCGCCTTCATCGATGATCGGCATGAAGCCGGAACCAACATTTTTGAACGCGATGATGCCAAGCAACAAAAGCGGAATCAGAAACACGATAACGAAGCGCGGTTGACGCAACAGACGCTGCATCTTCTCGCGATAAATCTCGTGGACGCGGCGTGTGAAAGCGCCGTGCTCTTCGATATCGGCGTCTTTCCTTTTCAACAACCTTGCGCACAAAATCGGCACCGCCAGCCAGGCCACAATGAAGGAAATGATGAGACTTACCGCCATCGTCAATGAAAGCGCTTTGAAAAACCCGCCCGTGACTCCGGACAAAAAAGCCAGCGGCATGAAAATGACAATCGTGGCCGCGGAGGAACCGGCCAGCGGGTTAGTGAATTCAGTCGCCGCGGTCAGCACGCGCGAGCGCGGATCGCCCTCACTCACGCCGCGCACGCGACGGACGATGTGTTCCACCATCACGATTGCGTCATCGATGATCAGGCCAACGGCCGCGGCCATTCCTCCCAGCGTCATGATGTTGAAACTCATTTTCAGGACAGAGAGGAGAACGATGGTGGACGCGAGCACAGCCGGCACAGTCAGGATCGCGATCAGCGCAACTTTCCAATCGCGCAAAAAAATCAACAGAACGATAGCGGCCAAGACCATGCCGATAAGGATCGCGTCGCGCGTGCTGTGTTCCGACGCGATGATGAGATCGCTCTGGTCGTACCAGTCGGCGATCTTCACTCCCTCGGGAATTTGCCTTTTTATTTCGCGCAATTTCGCTTTGATCCCGCGCGCGATCTCGACCGTGTTTCCCGACGGCTGTTGATAAACCTGGAAAAGCACGGCGTCATGGCCGTCGGCGGTGACGCGAATCCATTGCGGCTCGGTCGAATGTTCAACTGTGGCCACATCATCGAGCAGGACCACGCCGTCGGGATTTGAGCGCAGCACGGCATGCTCGATTTCGTCGAATTTTTTGAAACGCGTGTCCGAAACAACGAGGTACAGTTTGTCGTACTGCTCGAGGCGGCCGACCGCGACCAAAACATTCGATGCGGACAGCGCACTGGCGACTTCGGCCAGCGTCATCTTGAACGATTGCAATTTGTCTGGATCGATAGTGACCCGGTATTCCTCGACCCGGCCGCCTTGCACGCCGACGCGGGCGACTCCTTGTACGGTGGAGAGCGCGGGGCGCAAAGTGTAGAGAGCGAGATCGCGCAGCTCGACTAACGAATGAGAATCCGAAGTGAGACTGTAGGCGGTCACTGGAAAGACCGTCGGATCCATGCGTTCGACTTCGAATGAAGTGCCAGAGGGCAGGCTCGGCAGGATCCTGTTCACCTGCGACTGGCATTGGAGCATGGCCGAGATCATGTCTTCGCCCCAATTGAAATTGACCGAGATCTCCGCCGTGCCGCGGCTGGTTGTCGATCTTACACTGCGCACGCCGGGAATCGCCCGCACCGCTTCCTCTACCGGCGTCGTTACTTCGACCGTCATCCGCTCGGCCGGCCGATCACCAGCATCGAGCGTGATGCGGACGCGCGGAAAACTGACCTGAGGGAAAAGCGCTACCGGCAGTGAAAAACTCGCGACTGCGCCGGCAAGCGCGAGCGCACCGAGCAAAAACAAAATGGAACGGGCATGGCTGTGCGCCCACGCACTAAAACTCATTTTTTGATTTCGACGGGCATGCCGTCTTCCAGCTCGTAATTGCCCACGCTCACAACCGGATCCCCTTCGTGAAGGTCATCCGTGATCACCTGCATTTCCTTTGGGTTCTCCGCGCCAATTTTTACCGTGTGTTTCACCGCACGATTGTTTGCCACAGTGAAAACCTCAAACTCGCGCGATTCGTTAGGCAAAACGGCCGATCGCGGCACAACCAGCGCGTTTTTCTCGGTGCGCTCAATCTCGCCGCGGACATAGCCATCCAGCAACAGCTTTGTTCCTTGAGGCAACGCGACATAAACATCGACGAGTCGCGTGCTCGGATCGATCCGTCGCGTGACCAGACGGATGGAGCCTTCCACTTTTGCCGCGGTGGGATCGTTTATCGGAAAAATGGTAATGGGCGCGCCCTCTTGCGCGGCAGAAAGATCCTCCGGTTCCACGCCGAGTTTCACTTCAATCTCAGTCTCAGCAACAATCTCAACCAGTGGACCGCCGGGCGGAACAATCTGTCCGTCTTGCGCGTCCACTTTGGCGATCACGCCCGAGATGTCCGAGTGGATCCGGTTATCACCTCCGGCCCCGGCGCGTTGTAAAGCGGTGAGTTGCGCCTCTGCATCGCGCGCCGTTTTTTCCGCTGCGCTCAGGTCTTGATTTGTCGCGAGCTTCAAATTAAAGCGCTCTTGCGTTTGCTTGAATTCCTTGCGAGCAGCTTCCGCCGCATTCTTGGCTTGTTGAAATTGCACTTGCGCGGCCGGGCTCAGCTCGGCCTCGACCAGCGGATCGTTCTTCTGCACGAATTGGCCAGGCGCGACCAGGATGTGGCGCACGCGCGTTTCGAAAGCGATTGACACGGAATGCGTCTTGCCGGGCTGCGCGACGACGCTTCCGTAAACGATCACCTTTTCGGTGATGGTTTTTCGTTCCACTTTCGCGACCTGCACTTGTGCAACCGGGCCAGTCTTTTTTTCCTCCTTTCCGACCCCGAACTGCTGCGCGAACCAGACAAGTCCGCCCACGATCAAGACGACCGCAATCGCGCCGATGATGATTCGTTTCTTTTTCATCTGTGCTGCAATGCTCCGTTCATCGGAAGATAACGCCCGGAGACGATCTCGAGCACGGTGTGCGCCTCGAGCAATTGCTCCTGGAGCTTGATCAGCTGAATTCGCTTTTGCAGCAAGTTGCTGCGCGCAGTGTAGTAACTGAGGACGTCAATATTACCCTGCTCGGTCGCAGTTTGCGCAGAAGCGACCAGCTTTTCCAGCAACGGAAGCGCTTCTTCTGCTGCAGCTATTTGTCGATTTAACGAACGAATGTCGGCAATCGCGGCTGCAATGTCGGAACGCGCTTCGAATACGCGCTGATTGTACTCGTCGCGCAGTCTTTGGCGGGTAGCGCGCTCGGTCGCGATGACTCCCTGGTTACGATCAAAAATTGGCACATCGATGGCCACATTGAAACCAGTCGTGTGCACATTGGTTGTGTCGCTTGCCTTTACGAAAGCGACGGACATTTTCGGGAATTGCGCGAGGATGGCGGTACGGACGGTGGCGTCCTGACTCTCGAGACCCTGCCGTAATCCAAGAAGATCAAGACGGCGCGATTCAATATTATCAAGTAACTCGCGCTGCGCAGGCGGAGTGAGCCGCGTCGGCAAAATCAGGTCAGCACGCAAAGCAACCTTCGTTTCCGGATCCACTCCAAGAATTTTGTTCAAACCGAGACGCTGTTTCTCGAATTCCTGCTCCAGTGCAAGCATGGTCGCGCGCGAATCTTGGCTGGCGGATTCCACGGCTGCCAGGTCCAGCACCGTTTTCTCGTGTGCATCGACCGCTTTTCGCACTGCGTCCGTGCTCTGCTGCAAACCCTCAGTCGCCTCGCGCGCTTGAGCAACCTGTGCATCCAATCCGAGCACGCGATAGACGGCCATGCGTGCATTCACTGCGATCTGCCATTCCTGCCAGGCAACATCCAAATCCACCGAGCGGAAATTCTTTCGAGCGGCGGTCTGCTTCGGCAAAAACGGAATCAGCGCACTAAACTCCCACGCCGCGGTGAAATTATAAGCAGTGACCGTCCCTGCCGTGTTTCCGCCTGTGACGAAGTCGCGCGCGTATGAAACTACCGGGTTCGGCAAAATTCCCGCCTGGATCAATTGCGCCGCCGCCAGTCCACGGCGATCGCGAATCGCCCGCAACGCCGGATTCGAATACAGCGCGATGGCCGCGGCATCATCCGGTCCAATACCGCGGCGAGGGTCAACGGACAATTGCTCGGGCGAGCGATTTTGAAAACGTGAGGCGGGCACCCGGAAAATTGTGTCGATTGAAGATACGGCTCGGACCGGAGCCTCTGCGCGAACGCCCGCGATGACGATCGAAATACCGAATACGGTGGACAGCCAATTCCGGAGGCTGATGTTCGGACGTTGCATTATTTGGACTCTTGCGTCCGAGAACGGATCTATTTTCGCAACAAAAACAATCCAACAATTGCGAGCGTGACGCCAAGCAATCGCTGCCACGATTGCGCTTCCTGGAAAAACAAGATGCCTGCGATCGCCATGATCGCTGCACCGCCAGCTAAAATAGCCGGTACGGCCGAAAGCGGACCGCCTTTTTGAAAAAGCAGGAAGAATGCAATTGTTCCTGCGCCTACGCAGATACCAGTAAGCACAGAATAAACAATTCCATTTAGACTCGATTTTTGGTCCCACCGGCTCGCCAGCCAAAGAAACGCGAGATAAAGCAAGATCAACAACGCCGCGGTTGCTTCGACAACGAATCCGCCCAATCCTTCGCCGATATGGTTGGCCGCGAGCTTGGTAAAGATTTGGTGCGCGCCGTAAAGCACAGCAGCAACCACCGCATACCAAAACCAAGCTGCCACGAACAAAGTCTAGCTTATGAAATGGATCACTCGCGAGAAAATTAAAGTGGACCGCGTCGCTTGCCCTTGGCTAATCAGAAAATTCATTGACCAAGACGCGGAATTTGTCTTCCTGCCGCGCGACACTGGCTAGACAAAGATCAGTGATGGAATCGTGCTCGACGTGCCCAATTGCGAGCTCGGGCATCACGGCGAAGATGTTTCGTTCAATTCGATTATGAAAAAGTACAAGCTCACTGACTCCGCATTTGTTTTACTCGGCGAGATCGTACGCGCGGCGGACTCGCACCCGCAAAATCCGCATGCAGCTGGGGAAGGTTTGCGGTGGATTGCCAGCGGCTTCGGCGCGCTCGGATTGAGCGATCATCAAATTCTTGAACGCGAATTCATCGTTTACGACGCACTCTACGCAGAATGCAAACGCCGAGTCAGCCGCGGTTGAGTCGCCGAAGCAGGCTAGCTGACTTCTTCGGGCTCAAGCGCAATCTCGTAATTCTGCTAATAGCGATCTTCGTCATTGGCGCAGGCGAAGAACTTTGGATGCGTTTTGTGCCGAAGTACCTGCAAGCGGTCGGCGCGACGGTTTTTGTTATCGGCCTTTACGATGCGCTGCGCACTCTAATCGGTGCGATCTACGCCTATCCCGGTGGAATGTTTTCGGACCGCTGGGGACATCGCCGGGCCTTCATCATTTTCAACGTGGTCTCAATCATCGGCTACACGCTCGTCCTGCTTATTCCAAATTGGGGCGCAGTCATAGTCGGAATGTTTCTTTTCCTGTCATGGACCTGTTTTTCCCTGCCGGCAACGTTTTCGCTCGTCGGCGCTGCACTCGAAGCACACCGCCATTCCATGGGCATAGGCGTTCAATCGGTCATCAAACGATTGCCGATCATGATTGCGCCAATTTTCGGTGGGATGTTGATCGATCACTTCGGAATCATCCCCGGCGTGCGAATTGGGCTTGCCGTCTCCATTTTTCTTTCCGCCCTGACAATTCTGGTGCAACGACAATTGCGCGAAGAAAGCAAGGAGCAGATGGAACCAGTCCAAGCGGAATTGCCGCTAAATACTTCGGAAACGGAGCGCTGGAATTTTTGGCGAAGTTTGCACGAGTTCAATCAGCCGATGCGGCGTTTGCTGTTAAGCGACATCCTAATCCGTTTTTGCGAACGAGTTCCGTACGCCTGGGTAGTAATTTTTGCGATGGACTACATCGGGATCAGTGCTCAGCAGGTGGGCGTCCTTACCGCGATAGAAATGCTCGCCGCCACATTATGTATCATTCCCGCCTCGCATTACGCGGATCGGTATCGCCGCGAGCCCTTCGTGATCGTGACCTTCATTATGTTCACGCTTTTTCCAATCAGTTTGCTGATGTCGCGAAGTTTTTCGGCTCTGGTCATCGCGTTTACGATCCGCGGATTGAAGGAATTTGGCGACACATCTCGCAAGGCGCTCATCATCGGATACAGCAATCCCGCCAAACGCGGCCAAATGATAGGTTCGTATTATCTGGTCCGCGACTTGGTGGTGAGCACCGGCGCAATCCTTGGCGCGTATTTGTGGAAACTCGGACCAGGACTGAATTTTCTCGGAGCAGCGGCCCTCGGGATGGCTGGAACGATTTTCTATATCAGAACGACGCGCCGAAGCAGGCAATCAGCGTTGACCGATTTGAAAAAAGAGTTGGAGATGCGGAGAAGTCGCTGGAATTAACAACATGTCGATTTTGCTTTTTCGAATCGCAGCTGTGCTTTGTTTCCTGGCAGTCGCACTGGGAGCATTTGGAGCGCATGGTCTGCGATCGACTCTCGAATCGCGCGGAATGGTCGATGTTTGGAACAAGGCGGTGTTTTATCATTTCATTCACGCGATCGCGCTGCTCGTTCTCGCGCTTTACGGTACGATCAATCGCGGCGCATGCTGGCTGCTCTTATCAGGGATTCTGCTGTTTAGCGGGAGCTTGTATATGCTTGCGCTAACAAATCTCCGTTGGCTCGGGCCGGTTACTCCCGTAGGTGGTCTTTGTTTCCTTGCGGGGTGGGCTTGGTTGGCTCTCGCCCCGCCGAAATAGACGCCTGGTCAGGCCGTAACCCTGACGCATGGTCGTTCCGTCTTTTAGACGTAATGCAGAAAAGCTATTCCGCCGGTCTGGTTCTGGTATACTATTGCCTCGATGTTCAACGCGGTGACCGAAGCGCAGCGGGACGCGATCACGGTAGTCGTGTTTATCGTGACGTTTTTCGTCGCCCTGGGGATTGGGCGATTCTTAAAGCGTCGTGCCGGTGTTCAGCTCGGCCTCTTCTTTCGGCTTTTCTGTTTAATCCTCGCCTTTTACGCCGCGATCACTGTTTACGGAGTTCACGCACCCTGGCGTTTTCATGTTGGAGCGGCAGCAATTTTGTTGAGCACTGCGCTGATTGTCGCTCTCGTTAATCGCTACATTTGGGACTTATACTTTGAAAAGAAACGACAGACAGCAATCCCGCATTTTCTTCGAGAGGTAGTCGGCGGAATCATTTTCCTGATCGTCCTGCTTTTCATTCTGAGTTACGGCTATCACGCCGAGACGCAATTGAAAGGGCTGCTGGCAGGCTCTGGAGTCGTCGCGATCATCGTCGGCTTTGCCGGGCAGAATCTCTTCGCCGGGATCATTGGTGGAATATCCATTCAAATTAACCGGCCGTACAAGGTCGGTGACTGGTTGCAGGTAGGGGACCGCTTTGCTGAAGTGCGTGAGATCAACTGGCGTTCAACGCGCTTGCGCACGAACGACAATATCTATCTCGACATCCCGAACAACGAGATGGTGGGCCATGAGATTGTTAATCTGCACTATCCGACAGAAGTCCACGCCATGCGGATTCGCGTTGGAGTTGAATATAAAAACCCACCCAATGTCGTGAAAGACGCGCTGTTTCGAGCAGCGTCTACAGCTAAGGGTGTGCTCGCGGAGCCGAAGACAAGAGTTTTTTTGGTCGATTTTGGAGAATCAGCCTGCGTCTACGAAATCAAGTTTTACATGGGCAACCATACCAAGATCAACGAGATCAATGACGCGGTTCGCACAAATGTGTGGTATGAACTGAAGCGCAGAGGCGTCACCATTCCTTTTCCTATTCGAACGTTGCACGTGGAGCGCAAAGCCGTGCTCCCCGCACAGGAAGAGCAGGCGGAGGCATTCTCCATTCTGCGCGAGGAACGACTCTTCGAATGTCTTTCCGAAGACCAACTCAATCAGATGGTCAACCAGGCGCGCCTCAAACTTTTCGGTCGTGGCGAACCGGTGATCGAGGAAGGCGCCGCGGGCGATTCAATGTTCGTGATGCTTCGCGGGGCAGCGAACGTTTTCGTCTCAAAAAATGGATCGAAGATCCAAGTCGCAACGCTGGCGTCGGGCGATTGTTTCGGCGAAATGTCGCTGCTCACTGGCGAACCGCGCAGCGCCACCGTCCGCGCAGATGGCGATTGTTACGTAATGGAAATCGGAAAACCCGTGATGGCCGAAGTGCTGAGCGGCGCCCCAGGCTGCTTGGAGCAATTGAGTCAATTGCTTGCACAGCGAAAAATGGAAACCGACGGGATCCTGAAAGAAGCTAGAAGCGCCGACGAGCATGCATTAACAGAACGCCAATACACAGCCAACTTTCTGCACCGGCTCCGGACGTTTTTCCAACTGTAACATTCGGTAACGCCCAAATTGCATCTGGACGCGACACAAAATCCGATTATAGGGCTTCGCGGGATTTGCGAGATGAGCGAGGATCGATCGAGGGCGGAGTATAATTCGGGCAAGAGTTTGCGCATCCTCGTTGTAGAGGATCACAGCGACACGCTCCAGGCGTTATCGCGGCTTCTGAATCATTTCGGCCATGACATTTCCACGGCTGATGACGCCCGGAGCGCGATGGACATGATCAACGCCAAAGAGTTCGACGTTGTGCTCTGTGATATCGCGCTGCCAGACGGGAATGGCTACGATGTCATTGCGGAAGCGAAACGAAAAGGAACCGTGAAAGCCGTGGCGATATCTGGCTTTGCAGAGCGTGACGATATCGAGCGCGGCAGAAAAGCTGGATTCGATTTCCATCTGACGAAGCCGGTGGATTTTCACGAGCTGCGCAGCGTTCTCGGCCAGATCGCGGCGTGAACCTATGTTTCCGGATTTTTTCCATCCATGGCTTTGCTTTGACTTTGCCCAATTGACACATCATATTGTGTCAACTGAATTAGGTCACACACCTTATGAAAACGGCAACTCTCGATAAGAATGCGGTAGGTGGAAAGTCAACGCACCCAACTGAACTGATTCAAAGAATTCAGAAAGGTCTGCGCTTTACTGAGCTCAAGACTTTGCAAGACACCCTCGAACTGCCATTTGAGAAGCTTGCGACGAAACTTTGCATTTCACGATCTACTCTGCAGCGGCGCAAAGCGGCGGGGCGACTGTCTCCGGATGAATCGGACAAAGTTGTCCGTTTTTCACGATTGCTCAGACACGCGACAGCGGTTTTCGGCGATGCCGAAAGAGCACGAGCCTGGCTGAAACACCCACAGGTCGGTCTCGGCGGCGCAGTCCCGCTCGACTATGCTAGCACTGAGACAGGCGCACGCGAGGTCGAGAACTTGTTAGGGCGCATCGAATACAGTGTTTATACCTGATGCCGTCTGCGTGGCGAATTGTTCGCGCGGCGCGCGTTAACAGTGCATTTACCGGCGAAGGCGCTCGCGTTTACGGCGGCCGATGGAACTCGCGAGGCACCGCAGTAATTTATGTCAGCGAACACGAATCGCTCGCGGCCTTGGAATTGTTCGTTCATCTAACGCCACTCTCACCGAACGACCGATACCGTTCGTTTCGACTCGAGTGGGAGGACAAGCTAACCGATTACTTTCCCGTCAAGAGTCTGCCACCACATTGGAACGCGGAACCGCCGACGTTTCAAACCATGCAAATCGGCGACGAATGGATTCGCACGGGAAAGTCCGTCGCCCTTGCAGTGCCCAGCGTGCTGAGTGCGAGCGAGATAAACTTTTTGTTAAATCCCAGGCATCCCGATTTCAAAAAAATCAAAATCAGCCAGCCGGTCGAGTATCGGTTCGATTCGCGCCTGTTGAATCGCTGACGATTCGGTGGAACAACGGCCGATCAAGGAGATCAGCCAGTCGGCGGACCTTGAAAATAGAACAAAACAAAACGGCTCGCGTCGAAAAGCCCGTGTCCGATGATCACGGCCCAAAGATTTCGCCCCGACGCTAGAACCAGCAGTCCCATCAAAATGCCGAGTGTGCCGGTAATAGCGATGCCAAGCGGATTTTGGTAAGCGTGCGCTGCTCCGAAGAGCGCCCCCTGCAGAACACAGGCGGCGATCCACGCGCCGCGGCTTCCACCAAACAACATCCCCAGGCCCTGCATGAGAAACCCACGAAAGGTGAATTCCTCATAAAACCCGGCGCCAATCAATGCATACAAAACGGCTACGAATGCGAGCTCCGGATTCCCATGCACATCCTGGAACTTGCCGAGGTTGCGACGAAACCCCGCCTTTTCCGAAAGATACATGGCGACGAAAACAATTGCCGCCAGACCAACGCCGATGATCAATGTACGCGTCCAACTCTCCGGCCTCTTCAATCCGATGTCGGCCAATCTCTCGCCGCGTAACAAAACCAGTCCGCACCCAACGCCAACCAGCAGCACTTTAACAACTGCATCCAAGACAAACCCCTTCTCCAAATCGATTGGCACTTGAACAAAAGCACCGAGAGCCGCATCGAGAAGGAACGTCACCGCCAGGAGTACGATGATGTCGATCAAATAACGCCACCGCCGAGGCTTGCGACTTCCTTCGGTTGCCTCAACGCGACCTTCTGCCATTCGCTAGAAATAATCATCTCAGCGCAGAACCGGAAGACGAATCTAGAAGTTCCCGGCGGGAATGGAGCCGATGGGATCGAGCGACAGAGATGAAGGTCGCCGCGGCGACTGAGCGAGCGGGAGCGAGCGAATCAATCGAAGCCCAAGCTAAGGCACCTTCCTATTGTGTAGCAGACTCGCAAAGTATTGGAAACCGTTCCCGGCGGGAATCGAACC
>JBBQRI010000004.1:0-37119 GCA_038214915.1 Chthoniobacterales bacterium | reverse complement strand
CTGACTGCGTTTTTGGAACTAGAATCGGCTATTAATTAGTCAAAGATTCTGGCGAAAGACCAAAATAGCCGCTATTAAGGTACGAGACGCGACAATTCCGCTGCAGGTAATATCGCAAACTCGCGGAAGGTCCGAGTTCCGTGCGATCAGCGAACCGGCTCTGATATAGTTACGTTAGAGCTGTTCGCCTCAGCGGCTGCTATTCAACCTAGTGCGGCTGCCCTGGAGGCAGGGCTGATGGAACAAGAACAACACTACCCGTGTTCTGCCGTGTTGCCGTGAATACGTACGTTTGTCCGCGCCGCACGTTCAGCACCGCCGACGTCGGCTGATAGTTTGGCACGACCGACACGGTCAGCATATGACGCCCCTCTGGCACGAAGTCATCGTAGCGGCGTCCCTGCACAATGTTGGCGGCCGTTCTCCCATCGATCTTAAGATTGAGAGCCAAATTCCATCCAAAGTTCGGGGCCCTCAAAACAATAAGACGTCCACCCGGCTGAGCGACGGCAGTTTCGGCGGAAGGGCCCGGCTCTGCTGGACTCGCGCGAGTTGCAGGAGAAGATACTTCCGATGCAGTGGAAGTGGGCAGTGGCGGGACTTGGTCAATCTCATGTTCGCGCGGCTCTATGGCGTACTTTGCAAAATCAGCAGCGGTTCCATACGGCGAAGTGCTTACCTCACGCGATGAAGAATCCGGAGCCGTCGGCATCGGCGCTGCGGCTGGAGTCGGCACCCCGGGATTCAGCCGTCGATCGGCTAGCTCATATGCCGCACCAGCCGAGGGGCCCATTTCCTGAAGTTTGCGCCATATTTCATTTGCGCGGTCGGAAAGCTGCATGAGATCGTAGGTCTTCGCTAGTTCGGCGATTACGGCGGCGTTATTCGGTTCGCTGTCCAACGCTTCCTGTAATCGCTCGATCGCATTTGTCGTGTCACCCCGATCGCGCAGCTCGATGCCTTCTCGCAGCAACTGATCTACCAACGACGGCCAGGATGCAGGAGTTTGGGCCATTGCTTCCACCGAGGACTCCGTTAGCGTCAAAGGACTAGGTGATGGTGACGGAGAGGGGATAGTCCGCGTCAACTCGCTATGCCAGCGCGACAGGCGAGCGGATATTGCATCCTTGTGCCACCCTGTCCACAAGCCCACTGCAAACACGAGAAGTACAATGGTCGCGGCTGCCAACCGTTTTTTGAGCAAGTTGTTTTTGCTTAGCAAAGCAACCTTGGGCGCCATCTTCTCCACAGCGGAAGGATTAGAAAGACCCACGTGGCAATGGCAAGTGCTGCGACTGCCACATGGCTTGCGAACAAGTCCATTCTCGAAAAAAACGCATGGGGATGGTGCTGGAATCGTAAGAAAATCGATGCTAATCGCAAGTGCATTCCGGCTAGTTGCGCGTCGTCCGGGCAATCAAAAACGATTCTGGCGCGATCCTGTGACGCGGGCGACGGGCGTGTCAGAATCTTGTAACGAGAAAACGTCCACCGATGAAAGGCATAACCCCGCTCAAGGCTAGTCTCCAATCGCTAACTTTTTGAGAGACGGCGAGACACCTGAGTTTTGTTGCGAATCTGTTGCGAAAATTGGCCAAAAACCTCGTTTTTCCTATGGCAGCGCGTACGGGAGTCGAACCCGTGTACCAGCCTTGAGAGGGCTGTGTCCTAACCACTAGACGAACGCGCCGCAAATGGGATACGCTTAGAAATACTGTACCGAGCGCGAGCTGGCAAGATGCCCGGCCAAGACTGTTAAAGCTGTTCGGGAATTAACGAAGCACCAGGCTAGTCGCCTTCATCACCGCCTCCGTCATCGCCTCCATCGTCACCGCTGCTATCATCATTGCCTGTGTCCTCATCGCCAACGTCTCCGTCACCACCGTCGTCATCATTCATGTCTTCGCCCTCGTCGCTGGGAGCGACTTCCGTGCTGTCGTCATCGGCGGAAGCCACCTCTTCTTCGGTGTCTTCCTCGGCAGCGACTTCTTCCTCCTCGGCGTCAGACATCTCGAACGATTCACTTTCGGCGTAGGATTCCTCGGTGCTGATTTCCTCCTCGGTCACTGTTTCAGAAATCGTGACGTCTTCGTAGACGTCAACGGTCGTATCCACCCACGCCCAGTCATACGAAACCGAATCGTACCAAGTGTAGTACCAAGTATCATATCCGGTGATCCAATCCACCAGCCCGAGGTACTCGGCGCGCCACGGCTTATCGACATAGTATTCATAGCCGCGAAGGAGGCCGGCCTGACGATCGAGCAAATAAAGCGTGGCGATGTACGCGTCAAGCGTGTCCGGTTGCTTGGTGACGCGCTCGGCTTGCTTCTGGATCTCGTGCAGACCTTTTGCCAGCGCCTTGTCTTTTTGCGCTGATTTCTCCAGCTTCGAGATCTTCGCCAGCAAATCCTTTTGCTGCGCCTTGATTTTTTCGAACTCGGCCTTCTCTTTTGCGGTTAGCTCCCCGCCTTGTTTTTTCCGTGCCGCTTCCTTCGAGTAATTGGTGCGCAACGATTCGATGGCATTGCCGAGTATCTTTCCGTTCTCGATTACTTTCTTATTTTTTGAATCGGTCAGTTGCCAGTCGACTTTCATCTGCTCGTCGGCCTGACGCGCTTCGGCGATGCCCTTGAAAAAGTCGTTGCTTTTAGCCTGGAACCCTGTTTGCGCCAACTTCAAATTCTTTGCGACCAGCTGGGTCGATTTCCAGAACGGCTTATTCTTCGGTGTCTTGGGATCGAGCCCCTTGTCGGCGCGGGCAGCTTTCATCATTGCGGCCAGCGCCTTGTTCGCATCATCGAGTAAAGTTTTGGCGTCCGCTTTTTGTTTCGTTGTCTTTTTCTGAGCCGTCTTCGCGCCGGAAGCGGGCGTGTGAGCCGGCTTCGTAGCGCGCGCCACAGTGAAAATGCTGAGTGAAAGGCAGAGCAGGAGAGGAAGAATTTTTTTCATAGTGGCGCGCACCCTCCCAGGAGGCTGAGCAACTGTCAATCAATGATTGAATTACCGCGCGGCGACGCGAGCTCGCTTTACGATTCGCAAGCAACGCACGATGCTCGCGCGCGTGTGAAAACAACAAGCGTATCGCTGCAAAAAAGATGGCGACCGAAAGCAGGGTGGGGTGTGCCGCTGGCCTGGCTGACGCTTTGCGTTGTTTGGAGCTCCACCTGGCTTGCCATCAAAATCGGATTACGCGATCTCCCTCCGATTTCATTCGTGGCGATTCGTTTTCTCATCGCAATCATCGTGCTCGTAGCCATCTCGATGGGCCGGACACATCTGCTCCCGCGAGGGCGCAACGATTATATCGTTCTCGCCGTCACGGGAGTCCTCATGTTTGCCGTGAACTACACGCTGCTGTTCTGGGCGGAGCTGCACGTTTCATCAGGTCTTGCTGCAATGTTGCAGGCAAGCATTCCAATTTTCGGCATGACATTCGCCCACTGGATGCTGCCGGATGAACCGCTGCGCTTACCAAAGCTCGCCGGCGCAATTATTGCACTTGGTGGCGTGACCGTGATCTGCGCACGGCTGCTGGGGTTTAACGGCCCGCTTGCTTTCTGGGGTGGCATGGCTGTCGTTGTTGGCGCTGCGAGCGCGGCCTTCGCAAACGTGCTCGTTAAGGCGCGGTCGATGCAGCTTGCGCCCGCCATGCTCGCTGCATGGCAAATGATTTTCGGAACTGCGCCGTTGTTACTGCTTGGGTTGGCCGTCGATGGAAACCCGGTGCGCTTTCACTGGACCGTCTCGTCAGTGTTTTGCCTGCTCTATCTGGCTGTGATCGGCTCGGCGCTGACGTTTCTACTTCTGTACTGGCTGCTCCCGCGCCTGACGGTTGCGCAGCTGCAAAGCATCTCGCTCATCACTCCACCCGGAGCAGTCATGTTCGGCTGGTGGTTAGGCGACGAAACATTTCCGATCTCGTCGTTGTTAGGCGGCGCGCTGGTCCTTGTAGGAGTGTGGATGATTTTCCGAAAGGCGTCTCCGCCGGAGCCCTTGATTCAAGAAGGGTAGTTAATTAGCACGGCTGAGTTTACCTACTGGTATTTGTGTTCGAGCGACGGCTTCAAGAACGCATTTGTGCGACAACGATATGCTTCGGGCGTTCTTAAATCGTTGCCGCATTTAGCACCATCACATTCGTGATCCAACCGACCACAATCGCATTCTTAGTTCCGTCTTGTGTAACCAGGATATCGAGACATTGCGGATTTTTGTCTAGAAGATCCTTGGCATCGGCGAGCGTTGCGTCTGGAGCGACCGGCAGGAAACTATTAACGATGTAGTCTTTGATCTTTGAGTCCTCTAGCAAATCTTTGAGTGACAACGTTGATTCGTCGACGTCTGGAGGACGCTTCATCGGAGCCACAAATGCGTCGATGGTGCTTCGGTGGAGCACGTATTTGCCTTTGCTCTCGGCATCCAGAATAGGAAGGCGTTGTCGAGGGTGCGATTTGTCCTTTTCAAAGCCCTCATCAATGAGGTCTCTTATCGTAATGTCCGCCTCGGTCTTGTCTGGCGGAATCTGGAAAGTTGTGACCTCATTGATCTTCATCATCGCCCGACTGGCAGCCTCAGCTTGGAGCTTTTCGCGCGGTGAGAGCTGACGCACGAGGTTGGCCGCGCTTCTGGAAGCCGCCTCGAAGTTCACCTGTCCGAAATAGAAAGCGAGGACGGTTCCTACCCACGCTCCGATCACCGGCAGAAGCACGCCGAGTATGTACTTGGCGATGTCGAAGAATTGATCCCTTTGTTCCTTTTCGGGGAAGCGAATCGCGTTTATGCCGGCAACCAAAATGATAAGAGCCGCTATGGCGAGGATCGCTACCAGGGCCCAAGTCGTGACCGTCTTGGCCAACGCAATCCTAAACCTGCTGTCTCCCTCGGGTTTATCGTTAGTCGGCATGACGTTCTATGCTGGGCCCTTCTTGTTCATCTCATTTCAGGCTGTTTTCTTCCGGATAATCAAGCAAATTTGAAGAGATTGCCCAAGCTTCTTTCACAGTGATAGCCAATACTGATTTAGCTTCCCTGACAATCCATCTGGTGATTGCCTCTTACCGCACTTGAATTTTCGTCTTGCACTTCGCTGCTCTTGTATGAAAGCCTCCTCGACCTAGGATGTTGTAACCAACCGGCATGAACTACTCGGATTTCTCGCTATGAAAATCCCTGTTTTCGTTTCGTGCCCCACGAGCCTCTCTCCTCTGCAGAGCGGCTCGAACCGTTATTATTCGACAACTAGACGACAATGATTTGGAGGCCCGTGCCCTTGGCCGCTCTGATTATCCGACTGAGCTACCTTTGCGGGAGGTGCTGCTTATCGCCCGTCATTGCTCAGGGGGATAATTCTAGGATTCGAGCAATTCCGGGCGAGCGGTGGATTGAAAAAGCCCGGAACTTCTGCAGAAGAGCAGGTCAGCACATCAATTCCATTCCCGACTCCTTGGAACCATTTGGAGTCAGGCATTCTTTTCGGGCTTCATCTACCCGTTCTAGTGTTCCGCGAACAAGGCATTACAGGAGGTATCTTCGATACCGGCGTTTCAGATGTTTTCATTCATAGGATGCCGCCACCACACATCAAAGGCGCTGCGAAGGATGCTCTGAGGCAGGTTTTTCAGAGATGGGCTGGCAAGGTTTCGCGAGCATTATTATAACGACAAACGCCCTTGACCAGCACCGCACTATCCAGAATCCGGGAATTAACCATGCAAGCAAACGATGTCGTCGTCAGCAGCTGGGCCGAGTTGATGAATGCTCTATACGATATTTAGAACTGCTTTTCAGAGATACCGGTCTGATTTTGTTTACCGTGGCGTGGCCGACCATTCCTGGGGGCTGGAAACCAGTCTCCAAAGACTCTGTGAAGATTATGTGAATGTTGAAGGACCCATGCTTCGCAGTTTTCGGAAGTATGCGGAATCCGGCTCAATACCGGCGGACACGCTTTTGGTTCGACTTGCAGTTGCCCAGCATCATCGGTTGCCCACTAGAGTCCTGGATTGGACGGTATCGCCCAAAGTAGCTTTGCATTTCGCAACTGCCGAAGAGGAGCACTATGACAAAGATGGAGTTGTTTAGTGCGTAGACGGAGCAATTGGCTGAAGAGATACTATGGACCTGGACCAGGTAAACCAGCTCGACGCAACGAGCTTGGCACCGAAAAAACGCCTGCGCCGGAGCCGGTGATTCAGGACGGCTAGTCAGTTCACACGTTAGCCGCGACCCAAGCCACGATCGTGGCTTGCGAGTGCACCGGGCCGAAGAGCCTGTCCGGGCAACTAGTCCCTCCCGGTCGGCAGTAGCCCGGCGTGAAATCGTGGCCGAAGATGTTCGTCCGCGGGATCTGATGTTCCTGGAGCAACCAGCGGATCAAGGCTGCGGAAGCGGCGGCCTGCGGCGCAGCGAGCGCATCGGTTTCGCCCCCGACGTGTTCGATCCCGATGGAACCAGCGTTGGCGCCCATACAATGATTCGCGCAATCAGCGTCATTGACCATCTGGTAGATGTCACCGTTGCGATCAATGACGTAGTGCGCAGAAACTTTCCGCGAATCGTTTCTTTGAAACTCCGCCAGTGCACTGGCCAGCGATCCTTCAGTGCAATGTAAAACAATTTTGTCGATCTTTGTTGCGACCTTGCGGCAGGAACAGTTCGGGCTGCGGACGAACTGTTTGATGACAGGTTTGCCGGGCGGCGCAGTTCGACTGACCGGAGCAACTGGCTTTGCGGCCTTTGCAGGTTTTACCGGTATCGCCTTTAATGCGGAAATCGTTATTCGAACGACGTCATCCGTTTGCAATCCGAGCGCTGTTGCTAATCCGTCAGACAAATCCGCCACGCGCCCCGTCGCAATATTCGGACCCCAGTCAACCGGCCGCGCATCGGCTGCGCGGCCATTTGAAGGGTTCTCCACGCGCGCAAGCGCACGTTTCAAAAATTCCTTGGGGGTCTCGTTGTAATTCCAACGGCAGGCAAAATAATACTTTTCGGGGTTAAGTCTCCGCCCAAGTCCGGTTGTGCCTGGCGGCGGTGTAGGGAGAAATAAGTACGAGTATTTCGGGTCTTGGTGATCAGGCTGACTAAAAAGCGCCAGCCCTTCGTCTGCTGACATCCCCCTGTCCTTTGGACCGCCGAACGTGGACATCTTTCCCTCCACGCGGAAGAGAATCTCCTCAACCGGCTGGATTTTGTTCTTGGCTGTTTTTTTCCGCTGCGGACGCTTGGCGACTGTTTTTTTCTTTGAAGTTTTGCGTTTTTGCGCCATGGGGAGATTTTGATTTTCTCTTTCGTTAATCGAACAACGGCTCCATCAATTGGCAGTTTTTAGAGGATTTCCAAACCTAAGACAAGCACTGTTTCAAGCCGGATCAGAGTCTGTTCTCACTGCGAAATCCATTTTCGCCGATCTTAGAAGGAGCTTAGAATGCACGCCGCAGCGCCGATGTGGCGGAATGGTAGACGCAACGGACTTAAAATCCGTTGGGCCATTAAAGGCCCGTGCCGGTTCGAGTCCGGCCATCGGCAGTTCGAAGAACGTGGGCCGTTGAATCGTCAAATCGTTGCATCGAAAGCGAATTTGGAAAAGCCTTCGAAGCTCAAAGCAGTACTAGAGTGATGGACTATGTCGCGAGACGCGTTAGTTGAGCGAATGCGAAGGCTTGAGATTAGCGAGGCCGATCTGGAGGAAAGCTTTGCGCGGTCGGGCGGACCCGGGGGTCAGAATGTGAACAAAGTCTCAACCGCAGTGACGCTGCGGCATCTTCCGAGCGGCATCAGCGTCACTGTCCAGGATTCGCGTTCGCAAGCAATAAATCGGAAGCTTGCGCGGGAACGATTGCTCGACGCGATCGAGAGCACGCGGAAGGCACGCCGCGCGGCAGAAATTGCGGAATACGAGAAAGCGCGCCGACGGAAATCGCCGCGGCCGGCTGCGCTCAGGCGAAAAATTTTGGAGTCGAAACGCAAACGCGGCGAGTTAAAGAAGCGGCGGGCGAAGATCGAGTCGGATTAACATCACCAAAGCAGCTCTTGTAATATCTTAATTCTGCTTTCGGTCAGCTTCGCCCTTTCTTCGACGGACTGCGCGGCGTCGCGAGTTTCAAGCCACGCAATTTGCTCCTGCTTTACCTTGGCGAAACGGTCGGGTGATGTAACAGAGCGCACGGCTTGATAAACGTCATTCATCATTTTATCGAGGGCACCGAATTTTTCCTGTTCGGATGAAAACACGGAGCCAGTAAAGTTCTGCGGCACATCAGCAGGACTCGCTGTCACGATCATGTGCTTGGCGGAATCGTCTTGGTAGGCGGTTTGGAGCGCATAGTACTCTTCGGTTTGTTTTTGCGCTCGCCTGGGTCCTTTTGCCGCCCTCCAAGTCGAACGTCCCCTGAAATACTGCGTAATTGTTCGCCTGATCAGGGAGAGCTTTTGGATTCGTGAAGCTCAGGGCCCGTACTTTCAGTTTGTGGTCGGGCCCGAACCGAAAGCATGCGCTGATGTATCCGTCGAACAGGCGGCCGAGTGTTTTTTGAATGTGGTTACCAATGTCGATTTGGCGAAAGCTTTCGCCCTTCAATTCCAAAACCAACACGGAATCAAAACCGCATCGGCCATCGTACTGGAGTACGCACGTGCTTGAGTCCGGTGCCCAGACGACTTTAGATCACGGTGGTTTTGGTTCTAGAAATAATCTGTTCCGCGAATTTCGCCCAGTGACTTTCGCCTCTGCAAAATTTGCCAGATATGTCGTGTTCCCGTTGGTTTCATCCTGGTCGATCGCAACTTACTGTGACAACATGAGGACGCCGTAATGGCCATCAGGCGATTCGGAATCTTCGTGGACAAATGTAATTTTCCGGCCAGTCACCCGCGGCGACTGTTCTGAACGTGAGGACGAGCGCGAACAGAACAAAGGAGGCTCCGTGCGTAAGACGCACGACAGGAGAGTACCGGATTCGTGCGCTCCTTTAAAAGAATAATTGTGAGTCCTAATACATCTGCGGACGCAACTTGTGACGAATTGGTTTGTGAACAAAGCATTCAATCTATGAAAAAAGCAATGTTATTGAGCGGTGTTGTAGCGGTCGTGGGCCTAACGCTGGTTTCGTGCTCGAGCACGACGCCAGAGACCACCACGACCACAACTCGTCAAACCACAGTCGAAACGGCAGCCCCGCCACCGGTTCCCGTTTCGCGGACGACGACGACAACTCATATGGGCGGCGGCTACTGATTGACGGAGCCGGTCGCGGTTACCGCTGTTGTAGACACCGCCCTGTGGGCCGTGTTCCCATTTCAAAAAGCGGCACTGAATTCGACCGGTCACAAGCCGGTGGCTACAGTCGTGAATGACGCTCAGGATTCTTGAGCGGGCGCTTCTGTGCTCTGGGCTTCCTCTTCCTCCGCCTGACTCACTACGGGCGCGATCGCCTGAAGTTTTTCGTCATTGCGCAAATCCATCAGTTTCACGCCCATCGTATTGCGGCCGGTCTCGCGAATTTCTTTAACTCGCGTGCGTACCATCTGGCCTTTGTTGGTGATGAGCATAAGTTCGTCAGCCTCACGGACGGTGAGCGCGCCAACGACTTCGCCGGTTTTCTCGCCGGTTTTCATGGTGATGATCCCTTTGCCGCCGCGTGATTGCCGCCGGTAATCATCGAACCCCGTTCGCTTACCGATTCCGTTCTCACCGGCCACAAGGAGCATTGCGTCCGGGTCAACAATGGCACTACCAACGACGTGATCGCTTTTCTCCGGGCGAATTCCCCAAACGCCGACTGTGTTGCGGCCCTGATCGCGTAATTGTTCTTCATGAAAACGTAAGCTCATTCCTTTTCTGGTGATGAGCACGATCTCATTGTTGCCCTTCGTTAGTTTCGCGTCGATCAAGCGATCGCCGTCTTCGATTTGAATGGCGATGATCCCGCCGCGTCGCACGTTCGCGTAATCCGACAAATTCGATTTCTTCACGATGCCCGATTGCGTCGCGAACACGATGTGCAGATTTTCGTCCCATGTTTGATCGACGGCGTTCGGTCCCGTGCCTGATTTTTTGGATTGGACGCGAATCGTCGCCGCGATTTTTTCATCGGGCTTGAGCTCAAGAATGTTTGCGATCGAACGGCCCTTTGCCGCCCGTCCCATCTCGGGAATCTCGTAAACTTTTTCCACGTAAGCGCGCCCAGTGGCGGTGAAGAACATCAGGTAATCGTGCGTGGTAGCAGCGAAAAGGTGCTGGACGAAATCGCCTTCCTCCTCCTCGGTTGCGCCGTCGCGCGTCTGCATGCCAATCACGCCTTTTCCGCCGCGCCGCTGCGCGCGAAATGCGCTCACGGCCGTGCGCTTGATAAAGCCGGCGTGCGTGATGCTGATGATGCAACCCTCGTTGACGATAAGGTCTTCGATGTTGATCTCCGCTTCGTCAGGAGCAATTTCTGTCAGGCGAGGGGAGCCGTACTTGTCGCGGATTTCGCGCAGTTCTTTTTTGATGATGCTGAAGACGCGCTGCTCTTTGGCAAGAATGTCGCGCAAATCATTGATGGTCTCGACGAGTTCCTTGTATTCGTTGACGATTTTCTCGCGCTCGAGTCCGGTGAGCTGATACAGACGCAGGTTCAGGATTTCGTCCGCCTGTTGTTCGCTGAATGCATAGCGGCCATCGGTGAGGCGCGCAGGATTGCGAATGAGGATGCCTAGTTGTTCGACCTGGCGTTTCGTAAATTCGAATGCGAACAGTTTCACTCGCGCTTCGTCGCGATTAGCTGATCCGCGGATGATGCGCAGGAATTCATCGAGATTGGCGAGCGCAATTAAATAACCTTCCAGGGTTTCGGCGCGCTCCTCGGCCTTGCGAAGTTGGTATCGCGTGCGACGCAGGACGACTTCGCGCCGATGGTCGATGTAAACTGCGTTAGCGTCCTTGAGCTGCAGCAACTTCGGCCGGCCGTGGTCGATCGCCAACATCGTCGTGGCAAACGAACTCTCCAGCGCCGTGTGCTTGTAGAGATTGGCAATGATGACTTTCGGGTTGGCGTCGCGTTTGAGCTCGATGACGACGCGCGTGTTTTCGTCCGATTGATCGCCGACGTAGCTGATGTCGGTAAGCACTTTGTCGTTGACCAACTGCGCGATGCGCTCAACCAATGTGGCGCGGTTCACGCCATAAGGAATTTGCGTGATAACGATTTGTTCACGGCCGCCCTTGAGTTCTTCTACTCCCGCTTTGCCGCGCACTTTAATACTGCCACGGCCGGTTTCGAAATATTGGCGAATCCCGTTGACGCCACAGATCACGCAGCCGGTCGGGAAGTCCGGGCCCTTAACGTGCTGCATCAACTCATCCAGCGTGATGTCGGGATTGTCGATCTGCTCGCAAATGCCATCGACGACTTCCACAAGATTGTGCGGAGGAATATTGGTGGCCATGCCGACTGCGATGCCGGTCCCCCCGTTAACAAGCAGGTTAGGAAACGCAGCTGGGAAAACTTTTGGTTCGGTGCGCGTCTCGTCGTAATTGGGGACAAAATCGACCGTGTCCTTCTCCATGTCTGTCATCAGCGCCGCGCCGAGATGGGTCATGCGCGCTTCGGTGTAGCGCATCGCTGCTGGCGGATCGCCTTCGACGGATCCGAAATTCCCCTGGCCGTCGACCAACCGTTCACGCATAGCCCACGGCTGCGCCATGTGGACCAGCGTGGGATAGATCACTGCTTCACCGTGCGGGTGATAGTTACCGCTGGTGTCGCCGCAGATCTTTGCGCATTTACGGTGCTGCCGTCCTGGGAAAAGCGACAGATCGTGCATCGCGTAGAGAATTCTCCGCTGCGATGGCTTGAGTCCGTCGCGCGCATCCGGCAACGCGCGAGAAATGATGACCGACATCGAGTAATCGAGAAATGATCGCGATACTTCCTCGGCTACATTTATGGGCTCTATTTTTTCATTTGGATTCAACATGACTTGCTTTAGCCGGAGGCTGGCGAATATGCGGAAGGGCGCTCGGCTACGAAACGCTCCTCCCACATGCGCGAAATTTCATCGGCTTGCCGGGTCGTTACAGGCGGACCAACGCGCGCACCAGCCGGAAGTTTGATTCTCAGAAAGTTCAGCACTGCGCGAATAGTCCTCTCATAATCCCGGCACAGCTTTTCATACTCCACGTTGAACGGATTGATTTCGATCCGTCGGAAAAAATCGTCCCAGATTTTCTCCTGCCGTTCCGCTTCGTGCAGTGACTGCTCGATTAGGTCCGGATCGAACTCCGGTTCTCGCACAATGCTTTTGCCCGTCTGCACTTTCCAAAGTCCTGTCTGAAGTGCGCGAGCCGTGGACAGTGCCTGGCGCAATTTGTGACGTCTCACGATGCGCAGAAAACGAAGACGGGGAAAAGCGCTGCGCAACAGCTCCAGATCGCTTGGTGTAGAATTTCCAAAACCGTGTGACTCTCGCAACCGCGCGAGAAAATCGTCCAGATACCAGCTCATAAGTTTGAAACCGAACACCTCGTTGCGCGTTACCTTTGCGTTCACGATGGCGCGCACATACGCGGCGTAGTCAACAGACGGATCAATTCCGAGCTCCTCGACATAGCGGGATTTCGCCTTCGGCAAAAAAAATTGTTTAGGTACGCCTGCTCGGCGGGTGTCGCGCAATCCGTCGGTGAGCAAATTGCTCCCCGAACGAGGAATCGTGCAAACCACATAACAGCGCCGCGGATGCCGCAGCTTATGAAACAAACCTCCCATCTCTATACGTCGAGATTCCGCACGTTCAGCGCGTTATCTTCGATGAACTGGCGCCGAGGCTCGACGACGTCGCCCATCAGAATCGTGAACATCTTGTCGGCGTCGACAGCGTTGTCCTCATTCAAGTCAACTTTCAGCAGTTTGCGTTTCTCGGGATTCATTGTGGTCTCAAACAACTCCTTGGCATTCATCTCACCGAGACCCTTGAAACGTTTGATTTGCACTCCGCGACGGCCAATCTCTAGAATCTTTTGCAAGATTTCCGGAATGGAAAATAGCGGATGCAAAATCGATTTCTCGCCTTCGCCTTCGATCAACTCAAAGATGGGACGATCGCTGGCCGCGTAATGATCAACTTTCAAACCTTTTCGAGCCAGTTCGGCGATAATTTTTTCAATCGCAGCAGATTCGTGTAACTCGACCAACCTGCCACGTCGGCGTGTTCCATCCGCTCGCGCCGGCGCCTCGCCTAAGGGGAGCAACTCCTGCCCGATCTCAGTATCGAACAAGTTGAGATCGAGATTTTCCTGGTGAAATTTGCGAACCGCTTTCTCGTCGTGAAAATAATGTGCGCTTTCCTCATTCCCATCGCGCACTTTCACAAGGTAATTGGGGAGCTTGTCCGACTTGGAACTGCGATGGCCGAGGTAAGTTTCAAAGTCCCCGCCATGGCGCCGCACTGCTTCACTTAGTTTCGCGAGTTTCTCGAGCGATTCGAGGATGTCCTTCAGTTGTGCCGCAGTGAATTCTTTCTCGTCCGCGAGATTCTTTAGCCGCACGTCCTCGGCGCCGAGGGAAATAAGAATCTTGTTCAGCCGCGCATCGTCTTCAACGTATTCCTCGCGTTTTTTTCGTTTGATCTGATAAAGCGGCGGTTGCGCGATGTAAATTCTTCCTGCGCGCACCAAGTCGGTCATCTGCCGGAAGAAGAACGTCAGCAACAGAGTGCGAATATGGGAGCCGTCAACATCCGCGTCTGTCATGATGATGATGCGGCCGTAACGAAGCCTTGTCATGTCGAACGACCCTTCGTCTTTGCCATTGCTCTCTTCTTTCGATTTGCCGATCCCGGTGCCGATCGCGGTGATCATCGCCCGGATCTCGGTGTTTTTGAGAAACTGGTCTTCGCGCGCTTTCTCTACGTTGATAAGTTTGCCGCGGATTGGCAGGATCGCCTGGTAGCGCCGATCGCGTCCCTGTTTTGCCGAGCCACCGGCTGAGTCGCCCTCGACAATGTAGAGCTCGGTCAATTCCGGATCGCGCTCAGAACAGTCGGCCAATTTTCCCGGCAAACCGCCGCCAGTGAGCGCACCTTTACGAATTGTTTCGCGCGCTTTGCGGGCAGCCTCGCGTGCTCGGGCCGCGGTAAGCACCTTCTCGAAAATGCGGCGCGCGATCGGCGGGGTTTTGTCGAAGTAAGTCATTAACCCGTCGTACACAGTCGAGTTCACGATTCCGTCGATCTCCGTGTTGACGAGCTTCACCTTTGTTTGCGATTCAAAGCGCGGATTGGGCAGTTTAATGCTGAGAACGGCTATCAGTCCTTCGCGTACGTCGTCTCCGGAAATGGACGGGTCCTTATCCTTAAGAAGGCTGTTTTGTTTTGCGTACTGATTAATTGCCCTTGTGAGCGCAGTGCGGAAGCCAGTGAGATGGGTGCCTCCGTCGGGGTTCGAGATGGAATTCGCGAACGGCAAAATCTGATCGTTGTAGCTATCGTTGTATTGGAGCACGACATCGACAAAAACTTCGTCGCGCTGTCGTGCGATCACGATCGGTTTGGGATGCAAGACCTGTTTGTTTTCACCCAATTGCCTAACGAACTCTTCGATGCCGTATTTGTAATAAAATCGCTCCTTCTTTGGCGGATCGACGCGCTCATCGGTGAGCATGATCTCAAGACCCGGATTAAGAAAGGCCAACTCGCGCAAGCGCGCAGCTAATCGTTCGAACTTGAACTCGATCGTGATGGTGAAAATCGTTGGATCAGGCAAGAAGGTAATGAGTGTGCCTGTGGTTTTCTTGTTTTTTATCTCACCGATGACGGCGAGTTTGTCGGTCGTTTTGCCTTTGGCGAAGGCCATGTGATAAACCTTGCCCTCGCGCGAGACCTCGGCCTTGAACCATTCCGAGAGCGCGTTTGTGCACTTCGCGCCGACGCCGTGCAGTCCGCCAGAATACTTGTATGCGCCCTGTCCGAATTTTCCGCCCGCGTGCAAATTCGTCAGCACCAACTCAATCGCGGGCATCTTCCATTTCGGATGAACGTCGACCGGAATGCCGCGGCCGTTGTCGCGCACCGAGATCGATCCGTCGACGTGGATGATCGCTTCGATCTTTGTGCAGAATCCTGCGAGATGTTCGTCGATCGAGTTATCGAGAACTTCGTAAACCAGGTGATGCAATCCGCGTTCGTCCGGATCTCCAATAAACATTCCCGGCCGTTTCCGGACTGCTTCGAGACCTTCGAGCTTGTCGATCTGCGCCGCGTCGTATTTTTGCGTTGAGGCGATTCCGGTACCACCTTTTTCGACCGGAATTTCCTCTTGAACTTGCGCCATAAAAGTGGGGCCGAGCGGCCCACATCAAGAGCATAGCTGAAAAAGGCTCGGAAACAACAAATAATCTCGTCGTTTCCTAACCTTAGTTCCGCTACTAATTGGAGGTAGCTCCGTCGCCGAACCCACTATATTGTGGTCGGGCTACGTGATGCGCAATTACCAATCTTACTGTCTTGACCAGCCCGTTTGAGACCTGAAAATAGCCTCCTTTTATGCGCCTCCAAGCCCTCTGGGAAGCACGCTGGATTTTAACCCTTCTTGCGTTACTCACGATCGTTTTCGGATTGTTCTCGGCATGGGCATTCTGGTTCTTTGTGCTGCTCTGTTTGTGCACTATCGCGTTTTTCCGAGATCCCGAACGGGCAGCGCCCGCAGATCCAAACGTGATCGTCGCCGCTGCGGATGGCACAGTGATGGACATCGAAGAGCTGGATGAAAAGGAAGTGCTGAAAAACAAAACGCGCCGCGTCGGAATTTTTTTGTCGATCTTCGACGTGCATACCAATCGCGCGCCGATCGACGGCCGCGTCGTTTACCGTCAGCACCGGTCGGGGCTTTTTCTCGACGCGCGCCGGCCGGATTGTTCCGAGAAAAATGAATCAATGACGTGGGCATTTGAGAACTCGCGCGTCACAGTTGTTGTGCGGCAAATCACGGGCGCAATCGCAAGACGCATCGTGGCGTGGGCGAACGTGGGCGACGAATTAGAAAAAGGCGAACGCTTCGGGATGATTCGCTTCGGCTCGCGAACGGAATTATATTTGCCGCTTTCCGCCACTATTCTCGTCAGAGTAGGCGACCACGTGGCGGGTGGAGCAACCCCGATTGCGCGACTGCCTAACGAATGAACGAGCAACCATCGAAGATTTATCTCCTGCCGAATCTAATGACGGCGGGAAATCTTTTTTGTGGATTCACAGCCACGCTCAAAATTTTGGAGGGCGCCTTACTGCAAGCTTCCAACCCGGATGCGGCATCTGATCTATTTCACACCGCTATTTGGTGCATTCTTGGTGCATTCGTTTTTGATTTTCTGGACGGACGCCTTGCGCGCCTGGGGGGGCACGAGAGTCCATTTGGGCGCGAGTTCGACTCGCTCGCCGACATTGTTTCGTTCGGGCTTGCCCCGGCGTTGATGGTTTATCGTGTCGTGTTGCAGGAGTTCCCTCGTGCGTGCTGGATCATCGCATTCGTTTACCTCGCGTGCGGTGCGCTGCGCCTGGCCCGTTTCAATTCGGCGGCCGCGAACCATGACGGACCCAACCACCAGAACACTTTCACAGGTTTTCCCATTCCCGCCGCGGCCGGTCTGATCGCCTCGATCACGTTATTCCTTCTCTGGCTTGCTGAAGGCGAACATCGTCTCGGCAACTGGCGCTTCGTTTTGCCGCCGTTGTTGCTCTTTCTTTCCTTCATGATGTTTAGCCGGTTTCAATACCCCAGCTTTAAGGCGATCGATTGGAAGACGACCAAATCGATCCCGCGCTTTCTGATCATCAGCGTAGTGCTCGTGATCACAGCGATGAACTACGAATGGATGCCGGCTGTCCTGTTTCTCGCGTATTTGCTTTATGGCGTGCTGCGGCCGTGGCTCTCCCGCGACTGGCGAAGGGAAATCGAAGAGGAAATTGGCGAAGAACCATCGGAACCGGCCGAGCAAGCGCGGTGACGTGGAAATCAACAATCACCGGTTTAATCGCGCCAGGATTTCCGGGTCGCGAACATCTGCCCATTCGCCGGTGAGCTCGAGTGCTTTCACTTTTTTACCGGACTGAGCGAGGTCGCGAATCGCATCGGTCAGTTCGTACTCGCCGCGTGGGGACGCTCTCAATTTTGCGGTAAAATCGAAAATGCTTGGCCGAAACGCGTAAAGCCCGGCGTTATACCAGGGGCTTGTCGGTTCGCCTGGTTTTGGTTTTTCGCTAAGGTCGACCAGATCCATCTCGTCATTGAGAAACACGGCGCCGCCTTTACTAACGTCTTCGCCGCGCGTGACTGTCAGCATTGCTTCAACATCGTCGGGAAGATCGACCAGGCGTTTGTAATTCGCCGGATCAACTAAAATGTCGCCATAGGCCAAGATGAACGGACGATTATTGACGAAATCGCGAGCGAGCTCCACAACGCGCCCCGTCCCGTCTTGCACCGTTTGCGTTTCATACCGAATTACGATGTTGTAGCGCGAACCGTCGCCGAAAAAATCCTGCACAGCATCAGCGCGATAGCCAACCACAATAAGACAATCGCGTATCCCGGCGTCGCGCAGTCCCTCGACGATGTGCTGTAGCACTGGCTTACCGCGCACCACGATCATCGGCTTCGGAAGCTCGGCGGTAAGCTCGCGCATGCGGGTACCGCGCCCCGCCGCAAGTATGACAGCTTTCTCGACGTTCATAATAGGTCGGCTTCTCCGAAGACGATATTAATCTTCACAACTTAGCTGCCACTACTACCTGGCATCGCGTTGAGAACAACGCGATCCACCTTAGCCGCTTTTCTTTTCCGTGATGATCAGCGCCGGCAAGTTCGCTTGCTTAACCAATTCGCTCACCTTCGCGACATCTTCCTGCTTGACCTGCGCCCACTTCTTTAACTGCTCGTCGAGGGTGGCTGCTCAACATTTGAAACACCTCGAGTTGCGGCTTGGTTGGCTCAGTATCGCCGGCCTCAATGAGGTGACTAAATGTATCGAACCGCTCATTCAACATGTTCGGGAAAGCGAGGTTCGCTTCTGATCCCTTCATATTCACTTGAATGAGTTTCTGTTCGACTTCGGACATTTTGTGATCGAGCTCGTCCGCTGCCGCGAGCGCCGGTTTCAAGCGCTGATCATCACCGAAACTTTTGTGCAAGTTCTGGATCTGCGATCGCAAATCGCGGATTTCGTTGACCGCCTGATGTAGTTGCGACAATCGATCGTTTACCTGCATTGTTAACGCGAACTGTTTTTGCAACGTCGCTTCCTGTCCTTTGTTTCGCGGATCGATCGCCAAATGAAGCGGAGCAGTCTGCGATTTGCTGCCGATAGTAAGCTTCACCTGATAATCTCCCGGCAACGCGAGCGGACCCTTCGGTCCCGTGCTCGAATAAAATGAGCCTGGGATTTGAATCGGATCATCGTAACGCAGGTCCCACGCGAACCTGTTCATTCCTTCTTTGGCCGGGATCGTCTTCACGCGCTCAACGCGATCCGGCCATTCAGGCGGTTGCTCGCCTTCCTTTTTCTCTTTACTGGAAAGGTGCCTCACGACTTTGCCGGAACTGTCAAGAATATCGAGTGAGACTTCGTCTTTCGGCGCGGTCTTGAAATAGTAATCGATCATCGCGCCAGGCGGCGGGTTATCACCAACTGGCTGTCGTTTGTCGAATTCCTCCGGGTAATGCAAACGCAATGCAGTCTGTGGTTGATACAGAATAATGTCCGACCCCGATTGCGCATTCAGTTGCCGAAGCGGCGTCAAATTGTCCAGCACCCAAAACGAGCGGCCGTGCGTCGCAACTACCAGATCGTCGTCTTTGACCACTAGATCGTGAATGGGCGTGACTGGCAGATTCAGTTGCAAAGGCTGCCAGTGCGCACCGTCATCAAAGGAGACAAAAGCGCCGAGTTCAGTTCCTGCGTAAAGCAAACCTTCTCGCTTAGGATCTGCGCGCACTGCGTGCACATACGCGCCATCGGGAATTCCAGTAGTGATCGCGCTCCAATTTTTTCCGAGATCTGTCGTTTTGAAAATGTACGGTTTGAGATCGTCGAGCTTATGCCGATCAACCGCTACGTATGCTGTGTTGGCGTCGTGCGGCGAAGGGTCGATGATGCTGACGGTGCTCCACTCCGGCATTTTCGGCGTCACTTTTGACCAATGCTGGCCATCGTCAGTCGTAACCTGAACGAGCCCGTCATCTGTGCCTGCCCATAACGTTCCCTTGTTTACTGGCGACTCCGCCAGCGCGAAGACTGTATCGTAGTATTCAACTGATGTGATGTCGTTTGTTAGCGGGCCGCCGCTTGGCTGTTGTTTGGATTTGTCGTTTCGTGTGAGGTCGCCGCTGATCTGCGTCCAGCTTTGTCCATCATCGGTTGATTTGAAGACGCACTCCGCCGCGGTGTACAGCACATCCGGATTATGCGGCGAAAGCATCAGTGGCGAGACCCACTGAAAACGGTGGGTAAGATCGACCGCGCCATGACCAGCGTTATCGATCGGCATCGGACTGACGTCTTGTACTTCCTCGTTGTTTTTGTCGTAGCGGTTGATGAAACCTTCGTTGTTCGAATAGATGATGTGCCAGTCGCGCGGATCCGGTACGACGAAACCGCATTCACCGCCACCAGCCTCAAACCAATTCTCCCGGCCAATCACTCCCGAGCCCGAGCGGCTCGCAATGCCGACATTCGAATTGTCCTGTTGCGCGCCGTAAATGTGGTAAGGGAACGCATTGTCCACAGCCACGTGATAAAATTGCGCAGTCGGCTGGTTGTTTTGAGTGGTCCAGTTTTTGCCGCCATCTATGGAAATGCTTGCACCGCCATCACTCGCATTGGCGATTCGGTTCGGGTTCGTTGGATCGATCCAAAGTCCGTGATGATCTCCGTGCCTTGCAGGCATGAGGTTGAATGTCTTTCCGCCATCGACCGATTTAAAGAGGCCTGTGTTTAGCAGGTAAACCGTGTCGGGAGATTTTGGATCCGCGTAGACTTTGCTGAAATACCAGGCACGCTGACGAAACCGGCCATCGTCATTTACTCGAGTCCAATGCTGGCCATCGTCATCGGAGCGGTAGAGACCGCCGTCCTTCGCCTCGATTATCGCATAGACGCGATTGGAATCAGCTCCGGAAACAGCGACGCCGATCCTGCCGAGAATTCCATCGGGAAGACCATTCCCCTCGAGGAGTTTCCATGTTGCGCCGTTGTCTTCCGATCGATACAATCCGCTGCCCGGACCGCCACTGGAGAAAAACCAGGGCTGCCGCCGCGCCTGCCAAAGCGACGCGAACATGATGTTCGGATTATGCGGATCGAAAACGATGTCGATGCCGCCTGTGTTTTCATCTTTGGACAGAACTTTCGTCCAGGTTTTGCCGCCGTCGGTTGTGCGAAAAATCCCGCGTTCTTGATTCGAACCGAATGCATGACCCAGCGCCGCTACGAGAACCACATTCTCGTTTCTGGGATCGACAATCAGCGCGCCGATCTGCCGCGTATCTTTCAACCCGACGTTCTCCCAGGTTTTGCCACCATCGATGGATTTGAAGACGCCGGTGCCATACGTCGTGTTGCCGCGGATCGCAGCCTCGCCGGTGCCGACATAAACCACATTGTGATCCGATGGCGCGACTGCGATTGCGCCGATAGAAGAAATGGGGGCTTTATCGAAAAGCGGAGTCCAATTTGCGCCGCCGTCAGTCGTCTTCCAAACCCCGCCGGCAACCGCGCCGAAATAATAAGTGTCCGGCTCACCCACAACCCCTTCGATCGCCAGCGCGCGCCCACCGCGAAACGGACCGACTTGCCGCCAACGCATGCCGTTGAACAACTTTTCATCGATTGTTCCGGGCGGCGGCGGGGTAGGGGAACCAGTGGCGTGAACAGGAGCTGGTGAAATGAAAACAGCAAAAATGAATCCAACAACCGCATGAAGCCGGTGACGCGACGCAATCATCCGCCTACAGTGTAAAGCTCGCGGCTTGCTTCAACTGGAATCGCGTGAATTACCGGTGGGACGGTGCATCGGCACTGCTGTTTTGTTCTGTCTGTTAACTGAAGTGTCTATGGTGCGCGATGCTTGTGCTAAGCTTAAAAACGACCGACGGATCGATCTTGTTAGATCGCCCCAGACCCTCTAAACATCTGCCTCGGTATGGCTCGACTAAAATGCGTGGTGCTCTCAACGTGATTCGATCGCAGATTCGCCATGCTCTTTAATTCGCTTACGTTCGTCGTTTTCTTCGTAGTCGTCGTCACTCTTTACTGGAGTATTAAATCGTGGCAGGCGCGGAAGAATTTGCTCGTCGTAGCCAGCTACATTTTTTATGGCGCCTGGAACCCGCCCTTCGCTGCCCTCTTGTTTGGGACCACCGCGATGGATTTCTGGCTTGGCCGTCAAATGGCTAAAGCCAAAGATCAGCATTCAAGACGTCGCTGGCTGGTGGCGAGCGTTTGCATGAATCTGAGCATGCTCGGGTTTTTCAAATACGGAAACTTTCTGCTCGAAAATTTTCAGTGGCTGCTCGCGCGATTGGGGATTATCTATCAACCGCCGCATCTGGACATCCTGCTTCCGGTCGGAATTTCCTTTTACACGTTCCATTCCCTTTCGTACACGCTCGATATTTATCGCGGCGTGCTGCGACCAACGAAATCTTTGCGTGACTTCATTCTCGCAGTCTCCTTTTTTCCGCAGTTGGTTGCTGGTCCAATCGTGCGCGCTGGTGACTTTCTCCCGCAGCTTCTCCATCCGCCCCGTTTAAAAAACGGCCAATTTCTCTGGGGCCTGGCGTTGATGACGCTGGGACTGTTTCAGAAAATTGTTCTTGCCGACACCATGCTCTCGGGTTCGGCCGATCGGGTCTTTACTTACTCCGGGCCGCTGGTTGCGCTCGACTCGTGGGCCGGCGTGCTGGCATTTGCGGGACAAATCTTTTTCGATTTTGCCGGCTATTCTCTCTGCGCGATCGGCGCTGCCTTAACCCTCGGTTTCCATCTCAAGGACAACTTTCGCTTCCCCTATGCCGCGATCGGTTTCTCGGATTTTTGGCGGCGGTGGCACATTTCACTTTCCACTTTTCTGCGCGATTACCTTTACATTCCGCTCGGTGGCAATCAGGTCAGACCGGGCCGTGCGGCGCTTAATCTTGTCATCGTCATGTTCATCGGTGGTCTTTGGCATGGCGCCGCATGGACTTTTGTTGTCTGGGGCTTGCTGCACGGCTCTTATTTAGTGATCGAACGCGTGTGTCGCGTTTCGTTCGAACACAAACCATGGGCGAGCACGTTACCGGTTCGCGTCCTCGTCGGTTTCGCCACTTACGCGGCGGTTTGCGTTGCGTGGGTGTTTTTCCGCGCGTCTGATTTCGCGATCGCGAGCCGAATACTCGGCGGCATGTTCGGCCAACACCCACACGGCGATGCGATTCTTTCCACGCGCGAATTATTGCAAATTGGAAGCGTCACCGCCGGCGTTATAGCGATGCATTGGGCCATGCGCGATAACACATTTGAGACGGCAGTGATGCGTTTGCCGCCCTGGACGATCGCCGCGATCGGGTCCGCGATGATATGTGCCATCATTCTCACTCAAGGAAGCAGTAATGCGTTCATCTATTTCCAATTTTAAAAGACGCCTCCGGCTGCCTCGCTTGTTCTTCCGCAAACCTTCGCGGGAGGAACAGATCCATGGCGGGCCGCCTCTGGAATTTGAGCGTCCGATTCCGCCGGCGCCCTGGCGCGGAATCGCCGTTGTTATCACCATCGCCGTCGTTGCTGCGACTACGGCGTGGGAGTTGTACTGCCGCTCGCTAGGCTATGGCCCGACGCTCAAAGACAACGAAGATCTTTGGACACTGAGACGTCGTGTTGTTGAGCCGGAATCCATTGTCATTATCGGCGATTCACGGGCGTGGTTCGATGTCGACCTGGACGAATTCCAAAAAGGCTTGGGAAAGCGACCGATCCAGCTTGCGATGGCTGGCTCGACCGCTTTGCCTGTGTTATCCGATCTGGCGAACGACAAAAATTTTCACGGCACAATCATTTGTAGTGTTGTCCCGCATTTGTTTTTCGCCCCACCCGGCACTCCGCCGATGGAGCACGCCGAGAAAAAAGTAAAGCGGTTTCACAATCAAACGCCCGCCCAACGTGCCAGCGAATATCTCGCCATGCCGCTGGAAGAGCATGTCGCGTTTTTGAAGCCCGATGATTTAAGTCTCGAAGCGCTTTTGAAACAATTGCCGATTCCGAATCGTCCCGGTGCGTTAGTGCCATCGCGTTTTCCGCCTTACTTCCAGACTGAAGATCGGGAGCGTCGCGCCCGAATGTGGGAGAAATGTGCTGAACCGGGGAGCGAATTAGCGAAAAAGGTCCAACAAATCTGGATTCCGCTCTTCACACCGCCGGCGCCTCCCACTTACATCCCGAAAGATGTTTTCTTTGCGAAAATGAATGAAGACATCCAAAAACGTTTTGCTGACGTCACCGCTGCCGTGGAAAAAATCCGATCGCGCGGTGGAAAGATTGTTTTCATTCGGTTTCCACACACCGGTGGGTTGAAAGAACTCGAAGATCGGATCACGCCGCGCGAGAAAACTTGGGATCCGCTTTTGAAAATGACCGGTGCGCCCGGAATTTATTACTCTGATTTTCCCGAGCTCTCTGGGTTTAACTGTCCCGAATGGTCGCATTTGTCTGCGGGGGATTCGGTCGAATTCAGTAAACGTCTCGTTCCTCATCTGCGCGACGCACTGAAACATGTAAGTACCGCTCGCGTCCTCGATTTACGCGAACGCTAAAAAGAATCTCATCTGTTTAGATGACGAAGCTTTCACCAATACCAATTAAGGATGCATAGCAAAAAAGCCCGAACTTCGTTCGTTAGCCCACAGTAAAGGCTGTACGGCTAGAGCAACACGGAGGGCAGTGTGGGGCTGCACGGGATGAGCGAGTTGTGCGGGCTTGGCGTCTCTGCCTACGCGTTGATCGCAGCCATGCTGGGCACGTGAGCTTCGATGGCGGCGCCACCCGGACCACCGCCAAGTCGCTTTGCAGCAAAATACGACCCGATCACGAGCACTGCTGCGATCAGTTGTGCCACGAGCGTTTCGATTGTTGGAAAAACAGCGAACCAGAGTCCCATCCATCCCGGGATGTATGGCTCAAGAAACGCGATCGGCGTGGTGGGAATCCACTGAGCAAGCTGCATTTCCTGGGCTTGCTCGCCGACCATCACAAGCAGCACTACACCCAGCAGAATGCCGGTTGTGATTAGCATTTTCCGATACGGCAGACGCTGCTGAAGAACAAATGTGAGCACGGCTACCATGCCGGTCAGCACGAGGCCGAGCAGCGCGCCTTTCAGCACAACCCCGCCACCGAGTCGCAAATTGTAGCTCTGCAAGAAAAGCACGACTTCAAAGCCCTCCCGATATAGCGAGGTGAACCCGAGCAAGATTAAGCCCCACCAAAGACGCTTCTGTGAAATTTCCGCTGTGCGCGCGTTTTCGAGCAAGGCTTTGCGCCGGCGATTGTGGGCGCGAATCCAACCGCCCCAGTAAATTTTGTGAAAGAACCAATTCATGATGACCAGCAGGACAACGATGGCTAGCAAGCCGGTGGCAGCCTGAAGATCGAGCGCTGACATATTATCGCTCAGCGACCCGACGATCTGAACCGCGATGAACCACGTAATCAGGGTTGCAACAAATGCGAAGGTGGCACCGAAGGCGACTGGCCGACGATGATCGCGCTTAGTGCCTGTCATGCTTGCCGTGATGGCCGCGAGCACCAGGATGCATTCCAGGCCCTCGCGAAAGACGAGAATTCCAATATCCAAAAAGGCCACCGTTGAACTGGTATTTGGTCGCAGTGGATCAGGCGCACCCTTTGCGGCAACTCCTTGCCAGACTAGCATCGACACCACGAACGCTGCCGCTGCGAGAACGCTGATACGCAAGGCCAGCTTCATTTGCGATCAGAGCGTAGCACAGAGGCAACACAACTGCTGTTGATGGATTGCTTTTTTTTAGCGGCTAGTTGCGCGGCCGATTTGCCGCTCGTCTGCCAGTAATTTAGGATCATCGGGCATGCCAAAATACGTTCTGGGTCATGATTTGAAGGGCGAGGGAACGCGACTCGCGTTGATGTCGGAATTATTGGACCCGATGTGATAAGCTCCGGTAAACTCGACGCGGCGCTAATCGATCGCTTTCTCGCGTGCTGCGCCGATTCTAACTGGTGGACCGAGACGATTGCTTTCACCGCAGTGCACGGCCTTACGCGCACTGCCTAAGCCGCAGCGTCGGTTGTGATTTTGCGTCAATCGAGTAACTTCGGCGGTGCAACGTTTTCGGGCGTTTACGCTAATCGAGATTGCCCTCAGTATTTTTATATTGCTGCTGCTGCTTCTACTCGCGGTGCCCAGCTTGAGTGGGGTGATCGCTAACAGACGGTTGAAGCAATCTCTTGATGGCTTCAACCAGCTTGTGCGCCAGGCGCAGGAGCGAAGTGTGACCGAACGCCGCGCGTATCTGATTGTTTGGGGCAAAAACAGTATCCTGTTGCGGCCGGAAGTTTTTGCAGAAGGCGAGGAAGAGAAAGCCACGGCCGTGTTAGGTCTCGGCAAGGGAAGCTGGGTTAAGGTCTCGCTGCCGGCAGCATTGATGGGCAAACCTCCTGCTGAATGGATATTCTGGCCATCGGGGACCTGTGAGCCAGCGACCGTCCAATTCAGAGGTCCCGCGGGCACTTGGACGGCGAATTACTCGCCGCTCACAGCGCAGCCTGAACTTACGCAATATGCGGCGAGGTGACTGGCAATGGAGTGATGGCGTAATGGAGAAATGGGGTAATGAAATTTTCAACACTCCGGCCCTCCAGGACTCCAATATTCCAATCATGGCTGCCAGACCAATTCGGACACGGGCAAGATCGAAATACGCATTTGCATTGTACGAAGTCCTGCTCGGTGTAGCGATTTTTGCTCTTGGGGTAATCGCGCTGGGACGTGCGGTAGAGAATTGCCTTAACGCGAGCACGATCAGCGCCGAAGAAAATGTTGTGCGGCAGATCCTGTCTGATCGTATGGCACAAGTTCAAGCTGCGACAGCCGTGCCTGAGACAGAAAAGGAATTCAAGATCAAAACCAGTTATGGCAGGGTAATCTTGACCCAGAAAGCCGCTCCTGCCGCTTTGACCGAGCCCGATAATACGCTTATCACCGGAATCAATCTCGTCACCTTGACTGTACGCTGGGAGCACGCCGGTGTTCTGCAATCAAAACAGATTCAGTTTTATGTCTATCGATCTAGCTAGGGTAACGAATCGGCGAACCGCTTCTATGCGCGCGACGTCTCGTCGCTGCCGCGGGTTCACCTTGCTCGAGATCATGCTGGCCGTGGCGATCCTTGGAATGATGGCGCTCGCGATTTTTCGCTTCGTTCAAATGAACCTGACTGCGCTGCAGTTTTCATCGGAGACAGCGGCCACGGACGCGCAATATGACGGCCTCCGTGATTTGCTTACAACTCAATGGCAAGGCTTGAGCCCGCTGCGAGCAAGAATGATTGGAGAGCCGTTCAAACTAAATGATCGCGAGCGCGATGAGATAAAGTGGAATTGCGGCGCTGGCCCCGGGCTGCTTACGCGGTATGCGCCCGGCGAATTCAGCGTTGTGCTGCGTTTGCAATCGGCGAACGACAAGAGCGATCGGCTCGATCTGGGCATTTTACGTAAGCCGCAGGAAGATTCCGATGTTGGAAAAGGAAACGAAACCTGGGTGCCGTTGATTACAAATGTGGGCAGCCTTGAAATCACCTACTTTGATCCGAACGCCAACACCTGGTTGCCGCGGTGGCCCGGCGGAAACCGAATGCCCTCGCTCGTGAAGATCAGCATCGGCCGCCCGGACGCAGCCGATCCGTGGGAAGCAGTCATTCCACTGCGGCGGACACCATATTAGCGTAAGCAATCATATGATAAAACTTTCACGAAGCTGGAAACGAGATTCAGGCGCTGCACTGCTGTTGGCACTTTGGGCGCTATTTTTGCTTGCCGGCGTCGTATTTGCGTGGGCACTCAACATCAATTCGCGCTTGACAGTTTCCTCGACTGCAAACCGTGTATTGTCCGCTGAAGCAATGGCCTCCTCCGGTGCAGAGGTTGCATTGAATCCTACGATCAAACCTGCCTCGGCAAACCTGCACAGAAAGATGGGCAACGAAAGTTACGATGTTGAGATGAGTGGCGAATGTGGTCGTTTTAACTTGAACTTGCTGGCGCCCGGCGGAGTAGAGAACCCGGTGCTCGTCGCAGCGCTGCGCCAGTATCTGAACATAAAGGGCGTAGACCTAAACGATCTCGACGCGATGATGGATTCTCTGCTTGACTGGACAACGCCAACCAAAGGACTGCGTCGCTTGAACGCGCCGGAGGAGACTGACGATTATCGTCCGCCACATACGCCGCTTACTTCCGTAGACGAACTTAAAAAGATTTTTGGATGGACTGAATACACTTCGCATCCCGGATGGGACGAAGATTTCACCACGATCATTGGTGGCTGTCAGCAGATCGACGCAGCGTACGCCTCACGCGACGTGTTACGCGCGTTGGGAATTCCAGATGACTTTGTCGATCGCTTCCTCCAGGCGCGACGTGGACCGGATGCACTGGATGGAACAACCGACGACCCGCAGATGGACCGGCCAACGGCTTTTGCTCTCCTTGGTCTTGGAGGCGTCCAAACTGGGAAATCACCGATCGAGTTCAAAAGCCCGAACCCCGTATTTCGCATCGTGAGCGTGGGAAAGTCGGGTGATGTTTCGCGTTCGGTCGAAATGTTGGTGCTCAAGCAGGCAGCAGGCGTTGGCCGTCCTCAAGTATTCAGTTGGAAGGAGCTTTAAGATCCAGACAGGGATGCCATCGATTTTCATCATTCCAACTTCTCACGGCTGGAATTTTGTCCGCTCGACCGCGCCAGTATCGGTGCCTGCCCGCAAGGATTCGGATAATGAGGCAGGCAGGCGCGAAGCTGCTGCAGGCAAATCCGATCAAAACGGTTCGTGGACGGTCCGCAAACTGCAAACGTTGGAAGAAGCGGTGCCGCTACTCTCTGCGAGTGACGAGTTTGTCCTCGGCTTGCCTGTCTCGGCTGTGATTGCACAACGCTTTCGTCTGCCGAGCGTCGATCCGGCGGAGTTTCCCGAGATGATTCGTCTTCAGATCGAGAAGTTGCTGCCATTTCCAGCCGACGAAGTGACGAGCGATTTTGAATTGATCACACAAAACGAAACCGAAAGCGTCGTTTCTGCCGTTGCAATTAGAAACGAACAACTTGCCGAGATGGCTTCGCCGCTCCTGAACCGCGGCTACATTCCACAGCAGGTCACGGTGTATGCGGCGCAGCGCGCCAGCACATATGCGCCAAAGGGCAACGCTCTTCTGATTTATCCCGAAGGCGAGATGCTCGTTTACGCCATGACCGAGAACGGCAAGCTCAGCCTGGCGCGGACAATCGAACGCAACGGCGATCATCTCCAACTCGAACTGCCGCAACTGCGATTGAGCGCCGAACTGCAAGGCATAGATGCTTCCTATCCAAATGTTTTGCTCGATGAAACCTGTTACGAACTGCGCGAGACGGTCGAGGGAATTCTGACCAGCCCCACTGAGATCGTCGGAATCGAACTCCCTCCCGCGGCGGTCAAATTGAATCTTTTGCCGGAAAGCTGGCGCAGGCGCCGCCTACAACTGATGCGGCAGGTGGAATGGCGAAAACGACTCGTCTGGATCGGTGGCGCCTACGTGGCGATCCTCGTTTTGTTGTTCGCTTATCTTGGATTCTTGCGGTTTCAGTTGGGACGGCTCGATCGTCGCATTGCCCGAGACACGCCTGGCACCGAGTTCGTGCGCGCGACTGAAGCAAAATGGAAAGCGCTCGCACCGGCGCTCGATCCGCATTGTTACCCGGTCGAAATTCTGCAGCATTTGTTTGAGAGCCTGCCTTCTGCCGACGTGCGCATCACTTCATATAATCAGTCGGCGCGTCAGATTTCCGTGGACGGGGAGGCGAACACGGCTGCACTTGCTTACGAATTTATCGACAAGATCAAGAAGAACCCGGAGTTGCGAACGTTTCAGTTTGATATGGCCGCGCCGAGGATCTTGCCTAACAATCACGCGCAATTTCGCCTGGAGGGGAAACCCAAATGATGCCGGCGTGGTATGGACGAATGAACCGGCGCGAGCGTGTGCTTTCGTGGATTGTCGCGGGCACGGTTGTTGTGCTGCTGAATCTTTGGATTTTGAGTTCGCTCTGGAGCGCAGTCGCGAGTGCGCAAAAGAAGTTCGCCACCCGGAGAAGTAAGCTGGCCGAGCAAGCTGTTTACGTGAAAGAGCGCGACACCTGGACGAAGCGCGACGAGTGGATGGGGCAGCATCAGCCGGCGCTCAAAGATCCAGCGGAAGCCTCCGCGCTGCTTGATCAAGTGAGGGAAGTCGCCGGCAAATACAATATCCTCGTTGAAAATCCTGCGATCGGGACAGGCGAAACCACGCCGTATCATCAGACGGTTTTCGCTTCGATCGAAACCAAAAGCCCATGGCCGCCTCTGGTCCATTTTCTTTACGACGTGCAACGGCCGGATGCGTTCGTGGTTTTCGAAAATGTTAATATCGCGATTGACGGCAACGATCCCACAATGATGCGAGGCAAGTTTAAGATCGCCCGCTGGTTTGCGCCGGGACAAAAGGGAAAGTAATAATTAGGAACTGAAGTTATGAAATATTCTCTCACACTCGCAACGATACTCGCGATAGCCGGAGCAACCTACAGCCAGGCCGAAGATGTTCTTCCGCGACAGTACAACTTCGATCGCTACGCAAAAATGGTGGATCAATCGCCATTCGCGATTGCCACTGCCGTAGCAGCGCCTGCTGCGACTCCAGATTTTGCAAAAGACCTTTACATCGCTAACGCCGCGCGATCGCAGGACGGCGATTTAGTGACGATTGCTTCGACCGGAGATCACAACTTCAAAAAATATCTTACTACGAAGGAACCAGTGGACGGTTATAGCATCTCCAGCATCGAATGGTCCGACAAAGTGGGCCAGACGAAGGTGACGATCAGCAAGGACGGAAATTTTGCGACACTTACGTTCAATCAAGCGCTACTGTCGCAGGTGTCGCCGGGCGGAGGTGTCGGAGCCAGGCCGCTGCCTGCTCCCGCAATGCCGGTTCCAAATCCCGGCGGCGTCCCGAATATACATGCACCGAAATTGCCTGCCAATGTGCCACCGGAATTGCAACAGTTGATTCCTTCTCGGGACGCGATGCAGCCGCGTACGCGTGGCATGATTCAACGGAGCCCAAGGACGCAGAGGGGATCCAATGGCGGGGCAGATGGAGCTTCGAAGCAGTAGCCTGTAACCACCGCCCTACGGCGCGTCCCCTTCCGGACCGAGGTCAGACGTGGACCGGCAGCCCCTTGGCTAAAACATCGCCTTAAATGCTAGTTTTGACCCCAATCGTCGTCTGAAGTATCAGCCTGACGGTCGGGTCCTGCAGAATACAAATCGTAGCCGCCCGGATTTTTCAGACCGGGATCGCGATAGAGATAATCGCTGCCCCAGGGATCCTTCGGCATTTCCTTGAACAATTGATACCAGCGAGTGGGTCGGGGATCGTTTTGCGGCTGGGTCACCAGCGCTTGCAATCCTTGCTCGGTCGTTGGAAAAAATCCGTTCATACTCTCGTAAAGTTGCAACTGTGTCTTGATCGCCTGGACGTCCGCTTGAACGCGCATGCCTTTGGCGATGCCAGTCGTGTTCCCAAGTTTTGAAATCGCGACTCCGAGAATGATCACGATGATACTCACCACGAGCATGATTTCCAATAACGTGAAGCCCTGCTGTTTTATCTTTGTTCTCATCTTCAATTAACCGGGGATCTTCCGTCCCGGTACGGCGACTACACTACCTTGATCTTCAATAATTGCTAGTGCCCACCTTGTGGTTGTCATTCTGAGCGCCGCGAAGTTGCAACGCAGCAAACGGAGTCTGCGAGGCTAGACTTTAAGCTCTGGCTATTTCTGGATCGATGCTGCGAAACCAGAGACGTTTCGCTTCGCCTGCCATGAGAGCGGGAAATTTAATTGCCGGTGCGGAGAAGATAATCCGACTTGTCCCAGATGTACTTTAGCTGGACTTGCGTCGCTCGGATTGCGGAGGCGCTGGTCCCTGCTCCGCTGCTGATGGCGAGATCGTTGGCACCCACTTTCAAGACTGTCGCCGGGACAATTTTTTGAGCGCGCAGCCATCCCGTGTAGTTGAAATGCATCTCAGTCGTAAGGGGTTCGGATTCGCCTCGGTAGCCGGGATCAGCGAGGTCCGGCAGCGTGAGTGCAACTGGACCGATGTTCTGGCCGTTAATATAGACTTCCGGCGGCGCGTCGATGCGCGGGTTGGCGATTTCAAAAGTCAAAAGCGCGGTGAGCGGTTGCGCTTCAATCGGAAATTGGAACACGGCGTCTTGATGCGTGGGACCATCAAGCCGAATTGCTTCGGGTGCGAGAGTGGCAGTCACCGTTCCGAAGTTCTCGACATCTTCCGGCGGCGGGTGCAGGGCGGGCACCGCTGAGAACGGCTCGGGAATCACATCGCGATGTTCGGCGTTCACCGGATGGACGACCTGACTGGCTGTCATCCAGTCGAGATACGCTGCACGAATTGTCTTTCCGTCGCCGGGAACTTCGATATCGATCGCGGAGGCGCCAGTCATTGGGATGAGGACTGAATCTGAGCTGGGCAGATTCATTCCAGCGCCGAGTGTGCCAGAGCGCAAAATGTGGCTGCCGGATTCGTCCCACGCCACTATTTCCGGTTGCTGATTCGGTTTGTCGTCGAAGAACAATCGGAAGAAAAGGATTTGATAATCCGGGCCAGGTTGCGTCACCCGAATGCGAAAAACGCTTTTCGACGCGCCACCGCCTTCGGTGAGCTCACCGGGTAAAAGCGTGAGCGCTTCCACCCATGCTGGCGCCTCTTGCGATTTTGAATTACGCGACATCGTTTGGCGCAGATCGAGCCAGGCGCTTGATGGGAGTGGCTGTGCAATGGCGGCAGGGGGAGCGGGCAGAGCATCGGTCAAAGCCTCCTGCGCGCTTACGCGGCAGGCGGCAGCCAAAAAGATCGCAAACGCAGCGCGGGGTAACATCGAATGGGCGAGATTAATTCACACGCAACCTGCTTTGCAAGCTCTGAGTTTAATGCGGCCGGATTTGTAGGCTGTGCGTCATTTCGAAAACCGCCGACAGGATGCTGAATACAACCAAGCCTACCAGAAGCGCGATCATCACGATGATGACCGGCGGAATCAATTGCGAAATTACGCCGACGGATCGGTCAAGCTCCCGCTCATACACGTCCGCGATCCCTTGCATCGTTTCGGCGAAATGCCCGGTTTGCTCGCCCACGGCCATCATGTCGGTGAACAAATCGGGAAAGAGTTTTTGATATTGCAGAGCAGCTGATAACGTTGCGCCATCAATCACGGCCTTGCGCACTTCGCCAAGTTTGATTTCGAGAAAGCGGTTCCCGGCAATCTCACTCACCAGATCCAGTGACCGCAATAAAGGCACTCCGTTTTCCATCAGAGTCCCTAGTGTGCGCGAAAACTGCGCGTAATAGCGGTGGCGAATTACGTGTCCGTACCCGGGGATCATTAACCGGAACAGGTCCCACCCGACGCGTCCTTCCTGAGTGCGAACCATAGCACGGAAACCAAGGATTCCGCCAATCAGTATCAGTACACCGACCCACCAGTACCCCGTGATGGCGTGGTGAATCTGCAATAAAATCCGTGTCGGCAACGGAAGCGCGCCCCCGGTTTGCGCCATGAACCCGCTCAGTTGCGGCACCATGAACGTGATGAAGATCGTAACCAGAATGGCGCCGGCCAGCGCGAGAAATGCCGGGTAAATCAACGCTTGTTGCACGCGATCTCGCAATTCTTTTGCCTGCGTCAGATGTTTCACTACCCGCAGCAGAATTTGCGGTAACGCACCACTGGCTTCGCCCGCAGCGACGAGGTTCACATACAGTGGCGGGAAAATTCGGGGCATGTCGCTCAGGGCCTGCGAAAAACTGCGACCATCAACCAGGGCCTGATGCAGCGTGTGCGTCATTTGTTGGACACGCGCCTGTTTCAACCGTTTCTCCAAAACGGACAATCCCTCGTCCAGTGTCATGCCGGCTTGCAGCAAATGCGCAAGCTGCTCGGTGAAAATGAGCAGTTGGCCATGTGGAATTTTCAGGCTTTTCGCAGGCGTGGCGGCTTCGGGCGAGCCGAGCAGCCGCAATTTTCGTTGAACTGCGGAGGGCGCGGTTGCTTTTACTTCCACGGGCTTGGCCGCTTCTACCATATCGATCCGAATCGGAATGCAGTGTTGCGATTCAATTTGCCGGATCGCAATTGCGCGATCTGCGCAGTCTAGGACCCCTTCAACTAAACCGCCCTTCGCGTTACGCGCACGATAAGTAAACTGTGGCATCGGCGGGGAAAAATAGTCGGAAACTCGAAATTCGAAAGCCGATTCGGAGGTTAAATCGTCGAAAGGTTAAAACGGTTGACCGGCATCCCTTGAAACCAATCAATCGCGTTTAGCCTCTTAATTGCCGCCATCGCGCAAATGTTTTTGTTTGCACCCGTTCTCGATTTTGATAAGACCGCCCGAAATGAAATGTGCAGCAGTGGGGATGGCCGTTTACATTGCCTTCGCTTCGCAAGCGTTCGCAGTCCTGCGACCGCTCTTTCCCGCAAAAGCGGGGTTGCCATTTGGCGTTGAAGCGATTGTCAAAGGAAACGGTTCAGTCCCGCCGTTAGTGAAAAGAGCGCCTGCTACCGTGCGGCGATAGCCGGTGTATCAGCTGGAACGCGCAGGGCACTCGCCTGCGTGACAGGAATTTTTTCGCTATGATTCCGAGTTTCACAGCTCATCTGAGAAGCTGACTACGTTTCTGGAACTTGCAGCGGTTATTGCAAGCCGCTCTTTTTTATTTTAGATCGGTCGCGTCAGCTGAGACTTCGTAATCGCCATTCATTCCGTAATCGGGCCGCTTGCAAATGAAAGCGAACATTGTCGCCGTTAGGTGAGATTGAATTGCACCTGTTACCGGCAGGAAGGCTAACAGTGTTACCGGTCTGATTCTGCGCGACACATGTCTAACACGATGCTCAAGCCAGGAGGCTTGATATGGTACGGTAGATCATCTCCTGCTTTCCAAGGTGGCGAAACTGGCCATCTATTAAGACGCTTATCTATCGTAATCTCGTTTTCTGTCGGCGGGTCTGAAGCGTTTTGAATCACGGTAACTATGCGGAATTCGGTTGTACGTTCAGTCAGCTTGAAGCAGACCAGGTACGAGCTGCGATCGCGCTTTACTCCGGCGCCTGCACTGGTGAGTACAACGTGAAAGAGATAAAAAGGCCCATCTTTGGCTACAACGTCTACCTTCTCGAAGCTGGCTGAGAAGGGATGCGGCACACCATCCCACACCAAGGATTGGGCTTGGCGGCGTGCGGTATCATCGTTGTTAGCAACATCAAAAAGCCAGTCGAGACGTCCAGCGTCCGTTTGAAATGTGGCAACCGTTAGTGCGGTCAGTATAACAGCGAGCTGTCGCATAAGAGTTGCTGGAGGTCTAATCACGCTTGGCCTCTCTCGTGATCGCCCAATAAAGCGGAATCATGGAAATTCCTTTTAGCGGGAACTGCGACGTGACGCGAGCAAGAACCTTTATGGCTCCTTGAACTACAACAGCTAAACCACCTAGGGGAGCAACAACGTTGGGGAAAGGCAATCGGGCAACGGCATATTAAAGCAAACAACCCGAGTGGCGTTGCCACTGTTTGAAATCGTCCTTGTGTTCAGGCGTCTCGATCGATGTAAAACTTTGCATATCCGATTGCATTCGATTGCATCTGCGTCACCGTACGAGAACCCACCAAATAGGTTGCTAGCAGCAAGGCTTCTGTACTTATGATCACGAATGAGTGAATAAGTCGATCTTATCCGCGTCACTGAGTTCCAAGGGAAATGAAAACCGTCTGTCGCGTCTTTGCTTATCTAAAACGCTACCCGCTGCTTGCGATAGCGACGCTGGCTTGCGCGATTGCGGGCACGCTCATGGTGATCGTTCCCCCTGCGGCGACAAAATATGTTCTTGATAGCGTTATCAAAGGTCCCCACTCCGAACGTTTGCTCCCGCTGCTTATTCTCGTGGCTTTCGCCATGTTGCTTCAGAGAGGCTTGGACTATCTTCGCCTCTTGCTCAACAACACCTTTGAGCAAAAAGTCATTTTCGATCTGCGCCGCGATCTGTATTCACACATTCAAACTCTGCCGCTACGCTGGTTCGATAATCGCGCCACCGGCGATCTGATGACGCGGATTCTGGAGGATGTGAGCTCGGTCGAGCGCGTCCTCATCGACGGCATCGAGAAAGGCACGGTGGCGGTATTGCAGATCGTGGTGGTGGTGGTGGGGATGTTTTACCTCAGCACAAAACTGGCGCTGGTCGCGCTGGCGCCGGTGCCATTCCTGGCCGGCGGCGCGCTCTGGTATACGCTCACGACGCACCGGCGATACCAGCTGCACCGCCGCGCCGCGTCGGCCATGAATTCGCTCCTGCACGATAATCTCTCCGGCATTCGTCAGATCAAAAGTTTTGTACGCGAGCCTGAAGAAGATCGTCGCTTCAACAAAGAGAGCGACGAGTTGCGGCGGGCCAGCCTCATCGTCATGCGAGTGTGGGCACTTTACCATTCTTCAATGTATTTGTTTGGCTCGCTCGGCGTGCTGCTAGTGGTGGGAGTGGGGTTGCGCGATATTTTGTCGGGCGCTTTGCAGTTAGGCGATCTTGGCGCTTTTCTCGTGCTCGCGAGTTTTCTTTACGAGCCAATAGGGAAACTGCATGAACTCAATCAACTGGTGCAGGCAGGACGGGCCGCGGGCGAACGCGTCTTCGAAATTCTCGATTCAGCGGCGGAGCCAGAGGGTGGCGAAACGTTTACTCATACAGTGCGCGGTGAGATTGAGTTCCGGCATGTCAATTTCAGCTATTCCGGTGAGCTGCCGACGTTGACTGACATTTCATTTCACGCACGACCGGGTGAGACCGTCGCGCTCGTCGGCACGACCGGAGCGGGAAAATCAACAGTGATCAATCTGCTGACGCGCTTCTACGAGTTCGATAGCGGCGAGATTTTGGTCAACGGAACTCCGATTCGTGATTTCAGCATTCGGGCGCTGCGGCAACACATCGGGATGGTGACGCAGGAATGCTTTTTGTTTAACGGCACCATCCGCGAGAACTTGCTGATCGGGAAGCCCGATGCGACGGATGAAGAATTGCTGGCGGCGGCGGCGGTGGCAAACGCGCGTCCCTTCATCGATCGGCTACCGCACGGATTGAGCAGCGTGGTTGGGGAGCGCGGAGTAAAGTTGAGTGTGGGCGAAAAGCAGCGGCTCGCGATTGCTCGGGCGCTGTTGAAAGATCCGCCAATTCTGGTTCTGGATGAGGCAACGGCGAGCATGGACACCACGACGGAGCGACTCATCCAGGAAGCGCTGGAGACTCTGATGTTCGATCGCACGTCCATTATAATCGCGCACCGGCTTTCCACTATCGTACGCGCACACCAGATTCTCGTGCTTGATTGCGGCCGTATCATCGAGCGCGGAACGCACGACGAATTGCTTGCGCTTGGTGGGAAATACGCCCGGTTTTGCGAACAAAGTTGGCTCGAAACGCCGGAAAGCAAGCCGATGATAAAACGTGTTCGCTTGCCTCAAGGCGTGACGTTCCTCGCGGAGGCTGCGCTCAAGATCGGGAATGCGCTCCTCGAATCGACATCCATCGGGCGGCGGGTGAAACGTCGCAGCTCGCGGCGCACCGGCAAGCGCAAAAAGAGTCGCATTGCTGCGCATAAGCAATGCAATCGTGGACACCATGTTGACAGTATGAGCCTCTGAAATGGTCGTTCTTGGTCGCTAGGGTTCGCACATACACGAGAGGCAACAACTCGTTAGGTAGGC
>JBBQRI010000003.1:0-37535 GCA_038214915.1 Chthoniobacterales bacterium | reverse complement strand
AAGCGCACCTCAAACGCTTCCGTCTGGAAGCGGAGGCGGCCGCCAGCCTAAACCATCCCTGCATCGTTCCAATTTATGAAGTCGGCGAGCGCGACGGCGCTTGCTACTTCAGCATGGGACTGGTGGAAGGCGGCCAACTCGATGCCGTCGCGAAGCGCGAACCGATGCCGCCCCGTCGGGCGGCGGAGCTCATCGCAAAGGTGGCCCGCACGGTTCAATTTGCCCACGAGCATGGGATCCTTCATCGCGATATCAAACCGGGCAACGTATTGCTTGACGCGAAAGGGGAACCGCACCTTACCGATTTCGGTTTGGCGAGGCTGGTCGAGACCGAAAGTACCGTTACACGCACGCTGGAAGTGCTGGGCACGCCAAGTTACATGGCGCCGGAACAAGCCGTGGGAAACAACGCGGCCATCAGCAGCACCACAGATGTCTACGGAATTGGCGCGGTGCTTTACCAATTGCTCACAGGTCATCCACCCTTTGCTGGCGGTACAACCTACGAGACGATCAAGTTACTCCTGGATACCGAGCCGCGACCACCGCGCCTGCTGAATCCGAAAATAGATCGCGACCTTTCAACGATCTGCCTCAAGTGTCTCGACAAAGATCCGCAACGCCGCTACTCGTCTGCTCTCGCCCTGGCCGAAGACGTCGAGCGCTGGCTAAAGCACGAACCGATTCAGGCCCGGCGCACTGGGGTTTTGACGCGAGCAAGCAAGTGGGTGCGACGAAACCCAAGCATGGCTGCCCTCATCACGTTGTCGGTCGCTCTTGCAGCGACAAGCGGCTGGATCGTTTGGAAAAGTGAATTGGTCCGGCAACCGGTAACAACCGGAATCGCCGTGCTGCCATTTGAAAATTTGAGCGAGCAGAAAGATAACGCGGGCTTCGCCGATGGTGTGCAGGACGACATTTTGACCAAGCTGGCAAAAATCGCCGACTTGAAAGTCATCAGCCGGACCAGTGTCATGGAATATCGCGGCAAACGAAATGTCCGCCAGATCGGAAATGATCTGCGAATATCGCATATTCTGGAGGGCAGCGTTCGCAGGACCGGTACCCGGCTCTATGTGAATGCGCAGTTAATCGACACGCGGACGGACACTCACGTTTGGGCCGAACAATACGACCGCGATTTGAACGAAGTGTTCGCAATGCAAAGCGAGATCGCGCAGAAAGTCGCTCAGCAGCTTCACACTCAAATCTCAGCTGCTGAGAAAGTGGCGATCGAGCGCAAACCGACCGGCGATCTCGTTGCTTTCGATTTTTATTCGCGCGCCAATGATATTCTTTTTGGAAAAAACAGCGCGGCGGATTTGGTGCAGGCTATCGATCTGTTGAACCAGGCCGTGGCGCGCGATCCATCGTTTCTCGAGGCGTATTGCCAACTGGCCGCTGCATACGACGTGGTTTATTTCACCGAACTCGACCATACCCCGGCGCGCCTAACGATGGCGAAAGCAGCGATCCAGAATGCTTTCCGTATACGTCCAAACGCCGGCGAAGCGCACCTGGCCCAAGCCGAACACCTTTACCGAGGGTATCGCGATTACGACGGCGCGCTGGCCGAGCTGGAAGTCGCACGGCAAACCCTGCCTAACGATGCCCGGATCTTTCGCTTGATGGGTTTCATCCAAAGACGGCACGGGCGGTGGGAAGAATCCACACGAAATTTGGAACGCGCGGCTGAGCTCGACCCGCGCGACATCGAAACGCTTTACACCCTTGCAAGCGATTACGCGAGGTTTCGCCGCTATGCGGAAGCAAAAACATGGCTAACCCGCGCAGTAGCTGTCGCCGAGCCCGACGATCTTCGTATGAAACTAGCTCTTCCGGAGTGGGAGCTGGACGTGAACGCTGATACCCGCCCATTACATCAGGCCATCGCGTCAATTCGGGCGACAAATCCCGCTGCGGTGCCGGTTATCGCCGACCTCTGGCTTAGTTGCGCACTGGCCGAACGCGACGCCGCTGCTGCAACAGAAGCATTGAGCGCGCTGGACGAAAACAAAATTAACTTAGGCGATCAGGTTGTTTTCAATCGTTCATTTGTAGAAGGTCTTATCGCGCGCATGACAAACGACGAGCATAAAGCGCAGTTGGCCTTTGCTACCGCGCGCGCGGATCAGGAAAAAATCGTCCAAGCTCAACCAGATTTCGGCCCGTCGTGGTGCGTGCTGGGTATGATCGACGCTGGCCTAGGCCGGAAAGAGGAAGCGCTGCGCGAAGGCCGTCGCGCGCTAGAGCTTCTTAGGGTGGAGAAAGATGCACTCGTCGGCAAGTACCTGATCAGATACTTTGCGGTGATTGCAGCGTGGGTTGGCGAAAAAGATCTCGCTTGCGAACAGCTTGCCGTCGCCGTCCGACCGCCCAGCAACGTCAGCCATGGTGAATTGAAACTGATGCCGTGGTGGGATCCGCTCCGCGGCGAGCCGTGCTTCGAAAAAATCGTCGCCTCCCTCGCACCGAAGGAAACAGGTTCCAAGTAACGCCGCTCCCGTAGTCGCCTCGTTGTGTCGACGCGTTGAAGAAAAAGGGCGGTTCACCCGGACCGCCGTTGGCCTGTACATGGCAGCCCGGAACGCAATTGAGTCATCGCCTTAACAGAGGGCAAATCGATTTCCCAAGTTTCCGCATAACCTCGCGCCGGATTCCGGACAGTACACGGGTGAACGGCTAGACATGATTTCTCACGAGGAGGAATCAAACAGGCCGAAACCAACCAAAACCAAAGGAAAACCAATATGAAAAGACTAATGAAGAGAATAATCGGCACCCTAACGTCCGCGAGTTCGCTGGCGAGCCTGCTCGGACTGGCGATCATGATCGCAATCTCCGGCACCGCGCGAGCCGATTGCGGTCTGCAGACGCTACGCGGGTCGTATGTATTCAACCCGCACGGGTTCGACATCGTCAATGGCGCCGCCCAACCGGTCGCCGTCTTTGAAGGAATAGATTTCAATGGAGACGGGACGCTAACCGTTCCCTTTGCCACCGTGAGCGTAAATGGCCTCATACTCCACTTCCCTCCTGGCGGAACGGGCACCTACACGCTTAGTCAAAACTGCCAGGGCACCCTCACATTTACCGGAGGCCCGATAAACTTCGACATTTTCGTCCGATCCCGCGGGAACGAGATTGAAATGATCAGGACCGATAACAACACCGTCTTGAACGGCACGGCAGAAAAGGTGTTGGGTTTGCCGCTCCCGCGCCCATAAAAAGACCAAAACACCTGAAGAAAAATGAAAATCGAACTATGAAAACAATCAGCTCACTAGCAGCAATATTCGTGGTAGCGCTCTTCGCCACCGCGGCGTCCGCAGGCCGGCAGGTTCCATTCAACGGGTCGTGGGTATCACACGAAACCTACGACGTTCAATTCCCAGTGTTATTCGTAAACGGCAGCGCAACAGGAAATGCGACCCAACTCGGCCGATATAGCGCGAGTTACGAGGAACAGGTCGATCTCTTTACTGGCAACGGCGTCGGCACCATAACCGTCGTCGCAGCCAACGGAGACATGATCTTCGCGACGCAAGCCGGTCACGGCGATCCAACGCCTGATCCTGATGTCGCCTCGATCGTCGAAATCTCGACCATCACTGGCGGGACCGGACGCTTTGCGGGTGCGACGGGAACGTTCACGATAGTGCGTCTCGTACACCAGAGTACGGGTGATTCGTCGGGTTCCTTTAGCGGAACGATATCCCATCCCGCTCCCTAACCCGACCAGCTAAAAGCCGCACTTCGCAATCAGTCGTCACGCATCATCAGCGTGGCGGCTGATTATTGGCACACTGGATACGCAACTCACAACCAGAGTTCAACTGACACTGGCACGATCGCCTTTGTTTTTTGGCAAATTCATTTCGTTGATCTTTCGATGGAGCGTGCGGCGGCTGATGCCGAGTTTTTTGGCAGCGGCGGTAACGTTGCCGTTCGTCGCAGCGAGTGCCTGAGCAATCAGTCTCCTTTCCGTCTCATGCAGATCGAGCGGGCTGGTTTTTTCGCCGAACGCCTCGGTTGGTGAAACTCCACTGGGCAACTTTGCAGTTGCCGCCTGTCGAACCGCCGTCGGTAGATCGCGGAGCGTAATTTGTTTGCCGGTTGCCAGGACGACCCCATGCTCGATTGCAGTGCGCAGTTCACGAATGTTCCCCGGCCAATTGTAAGCAAGCAGCGCGTCCATGGCATCTGGCGCTAGTGCAAGAAGCGGCTTCTGATTTTGCTTGCAGAAATGGCGCAGAAATCCGCGGACCAAAATCGGGATATCTTCTTTTCGTTCGCGCAGCGGCGGCATCACAATGCGCACGACGTTGAGGCGAAAATAAAGGTCGTCGCGGAATTTTCCTTCGCGCACGAGTTGTTCGAGATTTTTGTTTGTGGCTGCGATCAGGCGCACATCGGCGCGCAACGTTTGATTGCCGCCGACGCGTTCGAACGCGCGTTCCTCGCTCATCACGCGCAGCAATTTCACCTGCGTGCTCGGATCGATCTCCCCGATTTCATCGAGGAAAAGTGTACCGCCACTGGCCTGCTCAAACCTGCCAATGCGCCGTTCGTGGGCGCCTGTGAATGCGCCTTTCTCGTGCCCGAACAATTCGCTCTCGAGAAGCTGCGGTGAAAGCGCCGCGCTATGTACAACCACAAATTTCGCTTTGTTACGCCGGCTGAGATTGTGAACGGCATGCGCCGCTAGTTCCTTCCCGGTCCCGCTTTCACCTTCGAGCAGCACATTGGCCGATGAAGGGGCGACTTGTTTGATTGTCTCGAGCACCTCATGCAACGGCGGCGAATCGCCCCAGATATTTTCGAGTCCGTAACGCTCGTCGACCTGTTCGCGAAGCGCTCGATTTTCCTGCTCAAGTTTGCGGCTCTGCACTGCGCGCGCGATGAGCAGTTCGACTTTGTCCAGATTCAGCGGCTTGGTGACGAAATCGTAAGCGCCGCGTTTCATTGCCTCGACTGCGACATCGACCGAGCCGTAAGCGGTCATCATTACGCAGATCGGCGGACGCGACATTTTCAGTGCGCGATCGATTAGGACCATCCCATCTTCATTGCCAAGGCGCAGGTCAGTAAGCAGCACTTCGACCTGCTCGCGCTCCAGCACGTCTATCGCACCAGTAATATCGGCGGCGACGTACACGTCGTAATCGTTCTCGAGCAAACGCCGCAGCCCGTCGCGCGTATGCTTCTCGTCGTCGACGATCAGGACGGTCGGTTGTGGGGTCATATAGCTTTGCCGCGTCAAATGGTTACATCGTTACATCCTTAAAACCACCGTCAAAGAAATATAGCCGCATAGAGGAAATGATGTATCATCGCCCGATGCTTTGCCGCGTCTTGTCGGGTTTGGGATCGATCCTCCTTGTCTCCGGTTCGAACACATTTGCAGCCGACTTCTCCAGCTCCGTGAGCCCGAAAGAGGGCTGGAAACTGGCGGCCGACGCGAAAGACGTGCTCATCTACAGCCGGCCGCACACCGATTCGAACCTGAAAGAGTTCAAGGCAATCGGCTCCATCGACGCTCCCGCTTATGCCGTGCACGCAGTCATCGACGATTTCGAGAATTATCCGAAGTTCATGCCTTACACTTTGGAGTGCCGTCTCATAAAACGTGAAGGCGACTCGGTAATCGGTTACCAGCGGCTCTCACCGAAGATTGTTGAGGACCGCGACTACACGCTGCGCGTCTCGAAAAAGTCACGGCCTGGCCCCAACGGGCTGACGTATCTCAGTCAATGGCAAACGGCGAACGAAATGGGACCTCCGGAACAAAAAGGCGTTGTCCGCCTGAAAGTCTGCAACGGCAATTGGCTGCTTGAGCCCGATGGGGCGGCGAAAACGCGCGCCACGTATTCCATTTACTCTGACACTGGTGGTTTTGTCCCGGCGCTTATCGCCAATCACGCCAGCCTTACCGCAATAAAGAAATTGTACGCGGCTATCGGGAAGCAGGTAAAGGAACCTAAGTACGCGGCGGTTTCGCAGGGGTCACCGGCGCCCGCCAAGCCGTAGCAAAATCTTTTTCGCGAATAACGCGTGCGAGTATTGTTTCTCCGCATGAAAGCGAATTTTTTCCTGTCTGTGGCCATAACCGCCGCTGCGCTTGCGCTCAGCGACGCCACTTTGGCCGAAAGCGCGCCTGAGACTCCAAAGAAACCTGTTGCCATCGAATACCATGGAGTAACCGTGGAAGATCCGTATCAGTGGCTCGAAGCGGATGACGACTCGCAGGTGAAAGCGTGGTCGGACGCGCAGAACCAGCAGACACGTAAAAATCTCGACAGCTTCCCCGATCGGGCGGCGATTGGAAAACAGTTACAAGAGTGGTACGCGAAAACTTCGCCGAGCTATTTCTCGCTAGTCTCGCGGTCCGCCACAGGACGGATTCGCGGTGGCGAACCCGGAGTTTTGTTCGCGATGAAGTTCCAGCCGCCGAAACAACAGCCGCTGTTGGTGACGCTCGCGTCGGCGGACGATCTCAAGTCGGAAAAAGTAGTGCTCGATCCGAACGTCCTCGATACGAAAGGCACGACAGCGATCGACTGGTTTGTACCGTCGTCGGACGGCAAATATGTCGCCATGTCACTTTCCAAAGGTGGCAGCGAAGACGGCACACTTCACTTTTACGAAACTGCGACGGGCAAAGCTTTGCCGGACACGATTGCGCATGTCCAATATCCCACGGCAGGCGGCAGCGCGGCTTGGAACGCGGAAGGCACCGGGGTTTATTACACGCGCTTTCCCCGAAAAGGCGAGCGGGCGGATGCTGATCTCAATTTTTCTCAGCAGATTTACTTTCATAAGCTCGGCACGCCCGACACAAAGGACACATACTCGATTGGCAAAGACTTCCCACGAATCGCGGAGATCACCCTCGCAGCTTCCCGCGACGGCAAATACATTCTCGCGACTGTAGCCGACGGCGATGGCGGGGACTTCGCGCATTATCTGCTTGGGCCAGATGGAACGTGGAAGCAGATCACGCAGTTTAGCGATCAGATAAAACTCGCGCGCCTCGGGCGCGATAACGCGCTCTATCTGCTTTCGCGCGCGGGTGCGCCGCGCGGAAAGATTCTGCGTCTGCCGCTCGATGTGCCGGACTTGAAAAATGCCGCGGAGATTGTTGCTTCCGGGGAAGCGGTGATCGAGCAGATCGTGCCGAGCACAGATGCGCTCTATGTTGCCGATCTGCTTGGAGGACCATCGCAAATCCGGCGCTTCGATCTGAATGGCAAGAATGAAATCACGATCTCGACCCCTCAAATCTCTGCTGTGCAGGAATTGTTCGCGCTCGAAGACGGGTCGCTCCTGTTCCGCGACGTGAGCTATACCGACCCGGCGGCGTGGTTCCATTGTCTTAATGGGAAAAACGAGCCGGTGAAGACGGCCCTGCAGAGCACGTCCCCTGTCTCGTTTGCTGATATTGAAGTGCGGCGCGAGTTCGCCACTTCAAAAGACGGCACGAAAATTCCACTGAACGTCCTTTCTCGAAAAGGAATGAAGCGCGACGGTAACAACCCGACGCTGCTCTACGCGTACGGCGGCTACGGAATCAGCATGTCGCCCGGCTTTGATTTTACGCGGCGGCTTTGGTTCGACCGTGGCGGCGTGTACGTGGTGGCAAACATTCGAGGCGGTGGCGAGTTCGGCGAAGAATGGCACAAGGCTGGCAATCTCACGAAAAAACAGAATGTATTCGACGATTTTGCGGCGGCCGCGGGGTACCTGATCAACGAGAATTACACGCGTCCGGGAAGGCTCGCGATTCAAGGTGGAAGTAACGGTGGCCTATTGATGGGCGCGATGATCACGCAGCATGCTGATTTGTTTCGGGCAGTGGTATCCTCGGTGGGCATTTACGACATGCTGCGCGTGGAACTGGCGCCGAACGGCGCATTCAACGTGACCGAGTTCGGCACGGTTAAAAATCCCGAGCAATTCAAGGCGCTCTATGCTTACTCGCCCTATCATCACGTAGTGGACGGAACGAAATATCCTGCCGTTCTAATGATGACCGGCGCTAACGATGGACGCGTCGCGCCTTATCACTCGCGCAAGATGACCGCGCGCCTGCTTGCCGCGAACAAATCCGAGAACCCGATCCTTTTGCGAACCAGCTCCAGTGCGGGCCACGGCATCGGCACTGCATTGAGCGAGCGCATCAAACAGTCGGCCGACATTTACGCGTTTCTCTTTGCGCAACTCGGGATGTCGGGCAAGCGGGGTGATTAGTTACAACGGTTAGAAGCGTTACAAGCGATCTTGTAACTGTTGCAACGAACTAACCTGGTGCCGTTCCGAACGAAACCGCTGATCCTGGCCGTTGCGATTGCGATTGTTTTTGTAATCACAATCACAGCTGGGGTGCTGTTCTTCAGTCCGCTGCTCACTAAGTACGTGGAGAGTGACGCCTTCCGAGTAAAGATGGAGGAGGAAACGGCGAAGGGTTTGCATTTCCCTCGTGGCCGTTACGCGCGGATTCGACGGACCGGCGCATTTACCGCGCAAAGCGCCAGGTTCGAAGCGAACAATGGACAGAAGGCGATGAGATCACTCGACGCTCATGGTATCACTGCCAAGTTCAATCCCTGGGGCGTGTTTTTGCGGCAGTGGAGACTCGATGGTGTGCACGTGCAATCAGGCGAAGTGGAGATCCAGATTTACGAAGCTCATCCGGAACCAGTGAAACCAAAGCCGTGGTGCGCAATTTTTTTCCCGAACAGAGTTTACCTGGAGAAGATGCAATCAGAACAGGCCAACATCACCTGGCGCTTCCGCGGCGAGCGAGCGGGCTTCTTCGGAACCCAACTGCTCATCACCCCGAACGGCCGGGACTTCGATTACGTTGCGACAGACGGCCGACTGAAAATGGTGCCGGCTCCCGATCTCGATCTTCGCCGGACACACATCCTGATCACGAAAACGCTTTGAAAGCATTCGAGCTCTGGGACACGCCGGTCTCGGCAAGGACAAAAGCATCGATGTAAAAGCGAACTTCAACTCGGTGCCCATTCGCCAGTGGTTGCCAGCGGAATGGAAAGGCCGTCTCAAAGGCAGCGCTTTCGGCGATATTCACTGGAGCGGAAAGAAATCCAAAGCTGGAAAGTTCATCCGGCGAAGGTTCGTTGCGCATTCATAACGCGCGAGTCGACGATGTCCCGCTTCTGAACAAGCTCGCGGAGTTTGCCAAAAAGAAGTCGTTCGAACGTCTGGACCTAAACGAATGTTCGCTCAGTTTCGCGTGGCGCTATCCGGAGATCGAGATCAAAGACATCACTATAGAGGAGAAAGGCAAATTCCGGATTGAGGGAGAGATTTCCATCGAGCGCCCGGTGTTGCGAGGCACGATCAGACTTGGGCTTACCCGTGAATATCTAGATTGGCTGCCGAATCCTGAAGAAGTATTTAGCCGACGTTCAAGCGGGTACCTATGGACGGATGTGCATCTTTATCTCGGTCTCATGTTTCGCCAGTTCGGCGATTGGTTGAAGAAAACATTTGGCGACTAACGGTCAGTGCGTCGAACTGACTTTGCCGCCGGTCAACCAATCACTGATTTCTGATCTTCCGGCCCCTGATCTCTGGATTCTCCTGCTTCCAACATGCGAATGCGTTTGTCGATGAATGGCAAACGGATCGTCAGGGTAAGACCTTCGCCCTGGCTGCTCTCGATGGAGAGCTCGCCGCCGTGCTCGCGCAGGATGCGGCGTACAATCAACAATCCAAGCCCACTGCCGGTTGGTTTGGTTGTGAAATAAGGCTCAAATACACGACTCAAGTTTTCCGCCGACATACCGCCGCCGGTATCGACAAATCGGACGATCACATGCGTATCGGCCAGATCGGTCCGAATGCGCAACGTGCCGTGGCGGTGTATGGCTTCGACACTGTTCTTGATCACGTTGTAAAACGCTTGCTTCATCTGATCGCGATCGAGCTGAAGTAATGGCAGATCCGAGCGCAACTCTTGTTCAACGACTATGTCGCGGTCCTGAAGCTCAGGCGCGAAAAAGCGAACCGCTTCTTCGACAATTGTGTTTACATTTTCCGGCCGCAGTTGCGGACGTGACGGCCGGATGGCTTTCAAGAATTGCGTGACGATGGAATCCAGCCTGTTGACTTCTGAACGGGCGACATCAATCGATTGTTCAAGTTCCGCTTTTTCACCGTCGTGGAGCTTTTGCACGCTGCGCTCCATCAACTGCAAATGAATATGCAGTGAGTTAAGCGGATTACCGATTTCGTGCGCGACACCTGCGGCCAACAACCGCAGCGCATTCAAACGTTCCGACTCAATCGTTTGCTGGGCCGTGCGGCGGCTTTCAGTGATGTCGCGCAGGATCATCACATGACCAACCTCTTCCGCTGTGGCCTCGCCATGCCTGCCGGCAACAGTCCCGCCGGAGGCATCCCGAAGAGTCGGGACTACAGTCGGTTCGCGCTGTTCCATCACCAGCGGGACAACGTAAAAATTGATGAACCGGTTTTGCGGATAGAAGATTTCCATGTCGTGGCTGACCGGGCCGCTGCTGCGAGTCAGCGATTCCCAATCAAGACCGCGAATGCGTTCATCGAGCCGCTTGCCGATTGCTTCGCCTGCCTCCAGCCCAAATACTCCACATGCTGCATCGTTGAGGTAAGTGATCCGGGCTTTCGAGTCCGTCACGATGATGCCTTCCTGGATGGCATTGAACACGGTTTCCAAAAAACCTTTCTCCTGCGCCAGGCGCAGAAAATAATTTTGCACGTCTTCCGGACCGATGCGGCCGAGGCGCTCGATGAGTTTTTCAAGAAAGCCCGCTTTCATAAACTTAGGTTATGGTTGAATCCGCGAATCGTTGAAGCGTTGCAACGGATAGGCTGTGCCGCTTTAGCCGTTCAACGACTCAACACTTCGGCTTCTTCGCGTCGAGCCGGCACCTCCACGGTCAGCATTTCCACGCGCAAATAATTCAACACTACCGGTGCGAGGATTAAGCCGGGGATCCCCATGAGTCGTTCGCCAAGGATCAGAGCGATTAAAGTGAGCCAAACCGGATTGCGGATCCGGTCACCTATGATCTTGCTGTTCAGCAAATACTCGAGCTTGTGGATCACAACGAGGAAGACCAGCGCGGAAATCGCCAACTTCAGGGACATCGTCAATGCGACAAAGACGATGATTGTGTTGCTGAGAAGGTTGCCGACGATCGGCACGAGCCCGCAAAGAAAGGTGACCGCAATGAGCAGCGGCGCGTGCGGCACATGAACCGCCATGAGAAAGATCGCGGTCAACGCGGTGTTGATGAGAGAAATGGTGATCTGCGCGCCCATTACCGTAGCAAAGCTTCGGTAAAAATCGCGGAATCGCCTTGAAACTTGATCGCAGCAAATGGAGTAAAGGTTATTCTTCACCCGATGCGTGCCCCGGTAGGGGTCGAGTCCGGTTTTGAAAAAGAGGCTCGCGGCAGCGACGATTCCAAGGATGCTGAAAACCACGTGCGTGGTCGTGGCTTTGGCAACGTTTGCAACGTTGCGCAGGTAATTCGCTTCCTCCCCGAGCGCGCCGACCACCACCTGTCTCAGACTTTCAAAATCACTAAAGGGCAAATCGATCTGCCTCTTCTGAGCCCAAGCGCTGGCCGAAGGAATAGAAGTATCCGCCACATCCGGCAACGCCAAAATGGCCGCTCTGGTAAAATAAACCCCAGCGGCGCCAATCCCAACGACAGCGATGATGAACAACACTAGCGCCAGCCATTTTCTTCTGGTGAGAGAATATAGTTGGCGCAATGCAAAATACGAAAACAAGACAACCAGCAGCGGCGCACCAAGATGAAGAATCCCCGCCAGAATGATTGTTGCGGCGAGCACTACGTAAGAAACTCGCACTGGGGTAATCATGATTCGCGCACCCCTTTTAACTCATCCGTGCCGGACATTGTCAACTAAGCCGTACATTGCTGTAGAGTCGTCTGTCCTCAGCGCACCAAGTTAGGTCGCGAAGCAAAGGCTCTTACCGGGAAAGAAGAACCGTTTAGGACATATCGCTGCGCTAGCAACAATGTGCTGGTTACAAAGCTTGGCCTGTTTCTTTTTCAGCGCGTTCTTTCAGCGCCGCCTTGCGCGAAAGCTTTACGCGGCCTTTATCGTCGATGCCAATGCATTTGACCCAAATCATGTCGCCAATCTTGACCACGTCTTCGGTGCGGTTCACTCGAAAATCGGCAAGCTCGGAAATGTGCACCAAGCCATCTTTGCCTGGGAAAACTTCAACAAACGCCCCGAACTCCTTCGTCGTGACGACGCGTCCCTGATAGGTTTGTCCGACTTCGATTTCGCGGGTCATCCCGCCGATAATTTCCTTTGCGCGCGCCATGCTCTCGCCGGTCGTTGCGTAGATGTGCACTGAGCCGTCGTCCTCGATGTTAATTTCGGCGCCGGTTTCAGCGACGATGCCCTTGATGGTTTTGCCGCCTGGCCCGATGAGCGCGCCAATCTTCTCCGGATTGATCTTAACTGTCTCGATTCGCGGTGCGTATTTCGACAACTCCGTCCGCGGTTTGTCTAGCGTGCGAGCCATAGTCTCGAGAATCTTCGTGCGCGCTTCTTTCGCGCGCTGAATCGCTTCCGCCATGATGTTGTGACCGATACCTGGGAGTTTCAGATCAAGCTGAAAACCCGTCACGCCTGCGTCTGTTCCGCAAAGCTTAAAATCCATATCGCCGTAATGATCTTCGGACCCAATGATGTCGGTCAGCAACTCGTAGCGCTTCAATTGCCCGTCATCACCCGCCTCGCTGACGAGGCCGATTGAGATTCCGGCAACCATGCCCTTCATCGGCACACCTGCATCCATCAGTGCGAGCATTCCGCCGCACACGCTGGCCATGGAGGTCGAGCCGTTGGATTCCATGATCTCGCTGGAAACGCGGATGGCATAACGAAACTCGTTTTCGCTCGGCACAGCCGGTTCAAGCGAGCGCTCCGCCAGCGCGCCATGGCCAATCTCCCGCCGCCCAGGCGCGCCTGTCCGTCCTGTTTCGCCCACGCTAAACGGCGGAAAATTGTAATGCAGAATAAAGCGCTTTGATTGTTCACCTCCGCCGTACGCATCAATATTTTGTGCTTCTTCAATGGGAGCCAGCGTAGTGAGCGCGAGTGCCTGCGTTTCGCCGCGCTGAAAAATCGCCGAACCATGTGCTCGCGGCAGCACGCCTACTTCGCAGGTGATCGGGCGCAAATCGTTGTAACCGCGACCGTCCACGCGTTTCTGTTTTTCCAGAATACCGGCGCGAAACGTCTTTTTTTCGACGAAATCGAATGCTTGGGAGATCGCAAACGAATCGGCCTCGGGAAATTTTTTGTGAATCGCCGTCTTTACTTCCTCTCGCAGAGCGTTGATCGCTTTAGCGCGCGCACTTTTGCCTTCAGTGCTCAGCGCCTGTTCGAGTCGATCGCCGGCACCTTGCCGGGCGATATCCACCATCTCCTGATTCACGTGGAGCAACTGAACGTCGCGCTTTGGTTTACCCACTCTCGCGGCCAAATCTTTCTGGGCCTGAATCATCTCACGCGCAAACCCATGCGCGAACTCGAGTGTCTTTGTAAATTCAGCTTCCGGCATTTCCTTTGCCGAGCCCTCGATCATGATTACATCGTTTTCAGTGCCTACGTAAACAAGGTCGAGATCGCTCTGGGCGCGCTCGTCATGCGTCGGGTTGGCAACGAACTGGCCGTTAACGCGACCAACGCGCACCGCGCCAATCGGGCCTGCAAAAGGAATGTCCGAAATCGACAGCGCTGCGGATGCGCCATTCATCGCGAGAATGTCCGGATCGTTCTGCCCGTCGGCGCTGAGCAGGATCGATATGATCTGCGTATCGTAAAAGTATCCTTGCGGAAAGAGTGGCCGCAAAGGCCGATCGATCATTCGCGAAGTAAGCGTTTCCTTCTCGCTAGGACGGCCTTCACGTTTAAAATAGCCGCCCGGGAATTTTCCTGCGGCAGCCGCTTTCTCGCGGTAATCAACCGTCAGCGGGAAGTAATCCTGACCTTCTTTGACTACTATGGCCGAAACCGCGCAGACAAGCACGGTGGTGTCGCCACATGTAACGGTAACTGCGCCATCGGCGAGCTTGGCGATTTTGCCGGTTTCGATAGATATTTCATTGCCGCCGATTTTGGCGGTGACCTTTTGTTGCATGGTTATTTTCCTGGATTAGCGGTTCCAGGCGGTCACCCCGACTGTAGGTTTTAAACCCGTTGTCCGCCGCGGCGGACGCGAAACTAAAACCTAAAATCCAAGGTGATTACTGCGCCTGGAATTGCTTGTTGTTTTCTTTAATTCAGTTGTGGCTTCAGCAGCTCAAATTCCGGATCGAACTGTCGAATGATCGCTCGGATTATTTCCGCAGGTTCAGCTTCTCGATCAATTTCTTGTAACGATCAGCTTCCGTTTTGCTCAAATAATCGAGCAGACTCCTCCGTTGCGCGACCATTTTGAGTAAACCGCGCCGCGAAGAGTGATCTTTCCGGTTAACCTTGAGGTGCTCAGTTAAATGCTCGATCCGGTGCGTGAGGAGTGCGACCTGCACATCCGCGCTGCCAGTATCTTTGTCATGCAACTGGAACTCCTTGAGATCCGACGTTTGGTTGCTCTCAGCCATAACGAGGGCGCTACTGTAGATGAGGAATCGATTTTCGCAACCGCGCAGCGCGGTGAGGGTCAGCTTGGATTAATTTCGCTCCTAGGCTGGATGTCTTTCCCGTTTGCCGTCGTACCAAAGGCTGAGCCCTGCGCGCGAACGGACTCCGCGCTGACCGCGGACGATTACGCCAAAGAAGTTGCGCAGAAAATGTTTTGCAGGATACATGCGCAATTTCCGGGCTGACGTGACAACCGGTTCTCGCAGCACTTTGAAAGCGCCCAGTTTTTTTAGCTCGATGGAAAAATAGACTTCTTCACCAGCAAAATACTGCTCATCGAAACCGCCGATAGCCTCGAAATTGCGTCGCGTAGTGAAAAGAAATGCGCCGGCCCCAAGATTCAGGCCGAAATAAACTGACGAAAACGCGCGCAACAGCACGCGTCCCCAAATGGGAACAAATCCGTCCATCGCCACTCGCGCGCTGCCTCCGGCGTAACCACCTTCCAGAGCTGCGACCCCCCCACTCACATGCTCTCGATTGATCCGCGTGTCGGCGTCAATGAAGAACAAATACTCGCCCTGCGCAGCGCCTGCGCCTGCATTCCGGGCCGCCGCGATTTGGCGTCGATGGATTGGGATCACCTTCACTCCCGCGCGCGAAGCGATCTCCGGGGTCGCGTCCGTTGACGCATCATCAACGACGATAATTTCGTACGGCTGTGTCGCGCCAGACGCGGCCTCCCGAATCGCAGCCAAGGTATCCGAAAGTTCGTGCTCTTCGTTGTACGCGGGAACAACAAATGAAATCATTGGTTTAATAAGGCGAGCCATATCGCCTGTGATCAACAGACACGCAAGTCGCCGCCTCGCATGAGCTACTTTGTCCGCGCGTAGAGCAGGGAATCGAGAAGCTTCCCATCTTTGAGGAAGTCTTTCTTGAGGCATCCTTCGAAAATGAAGCCGGCTTTTTCAAGCACGCGTGCGGATGCTGGATTGTTCGCAAAGGCCTCCGCAGAGATTCGGCGGAGCGGAAAATTTTCGAAACAGAAATCAGTGACCACGGTCACCGCTTCAGTCATGATGCCGCGTCCCCAGAACTCCTCGCCCAACCAGTAACCCACTGTCGCTGTATGCCGATGCACGTCCTCGCCTGGGTGAACACCAATCCCGCCGACGGCTGCGCCCTCAATCTCAATGCAAAATTTCATTGCCGGCTGTTCGCTTATGGTTCGCTGCAAGAATTCGTGCGCGTCCTGGATCGTGTACGGATGCGGGAAAAGATCGCGTACCCCAGCCAGATCTTGCGATTGTTCGCGTGCCTTGCCAGCGACTCAGCATCATTCAGCCGCCACGGGCGAATGGTGCATCGCTCGAGCACGAGCTGCATCGATTACTCGCTATTGAACTTAATACCCGTTTTCTGCACCTCACGGTAAGGCAACAGCCACACGAGTGATTCATCGTGAAGATCGACCACCTGAATGCGATTTCCCCAAGGATCGCGAAAGTCGCAGCGGAACGGCGGCTCCAATTTAAGTTTGTATTTCTCGGTAAGTTTCTTTCTGACTTCCTCAAGCTGCGTTTCATCGCGAACCATGATCCCGAAATGCCGCACGTTTGCTCGCTGAACCTTGTCGACTTCGAAAATCGCGAGGAACTGATGGTCACCCAGTTTGAAGAACGCGTCGCCCTCGCCGCCGCTCATCTGTTCGAGATCGAAAACATCCTTGTAAAAGGCCACCGCCTTCTCAACATCATCCACCTCGATGGCGACATGATTGCATCCATAGACTTGTACGCTCATGTCCCAGCTTACCCGAAAACCAAACGCTGCGCCCGGCACTTTCCGCATCCCCTATCCAAAGAGTACTGTCATGTTGAGCGTAGTGGAAACATCTCTGGTCTGTCTCTGCCGTGGAGGCTCTGCTCAAATTAAGCGGAGATTCTTCGCTCGCTCAGAGTGCTCGGCGCGATCTTTCTGGCCGGAGCGTTATTTGCACCGGAGACCTCGATCGGAGAATCAACTTTAGGGACCTCCCTGGTCGTCGTAACCAGCATTCACTAATCACCGTTTTTACGGCCGCGGTGCCGGGCTGGGGCGTGCTCGCGGAATCGGTGTTGGTCTTGCTGTCGGTGTCGCCGTCGGTGTGGCTGTTGGGGTTGCTGTGGGCGTTACAGTCGGTGTCGCCGTTGGCGAAGCGGATTGTGCGCAATATCTCCCGCCAGTATTTAATGAGCCATCCGTAAGGCCAGTACCGCCCCAAACAATCATTTCACTGTCGGTCCACACTGCGGTGTGACTGTCCCTCGCGATGGGTGCGTCGGCGGTGTTGGTAGGTGTCCAAGTGTCGGTAAGGGGATCGTATCTCCCACCGGTGCCAGGTAATGGAGGAGCGGTTGGAGTGGCAGTTGCGGTTGCCGTTGCAGTTGGGGTCGGCGTTGGCGCCCCGGATTCTGCGCGCTGCTCTGCGCCGGTGTTTGAATCGTTTGAGTTAACGTCTCTACCACTCCAAACGATCATCTCACTATCAGTCCAAATTGCCGTGTGAAATCGTCGTCCAGTGGGCGCGTTGGTGGTGCTGGTGGCTGCCCAACTATCGGTACCGGGGTCATATCTCCCACCGGTGTTGATTCGGGGGAAGTTATTATCTTCGCCGCCCCAGACGATCATTTCGCTGCCGGTCCACACCGCCGTGTGAAATCGTCGTCCAGTGGGCGCGTTGGTGGTGCTCGTGGCTGTCCAACTATCAAGGGCAGGATTGTATTTGCTCCCAGTATTCAAGAAGTGGCTGGTACCGTCGTATAAATATCCACCCCAGACGATCATTTCGCTGCCTGTCCACACTGCCGTGTGATCGCTTCGGCCAGCGGGCGCGTTGGTGGTGTCGGTAGCCATCCAACTATCGGTACCCGGGTTGTATCTGCCCCCGCTGTTAAAGTAAGTCGCCCCATTCCACCCACCAAAGACGATCATTTCGGCGCCGGTCCAGACGGCTGTGTGATACTCTCGGGCGGCGGGCGCGTTGATGGTGCTAGTGACTGTCCAGCTGTCCGAGACGGGATTATACCTCCCACCGGTATTGGAGACGGTTGGGGCTCCAGTACCTCCTCCCCAGACGATCATTTCGCTGCCGGTCCACACTGCTGTATGGGAGACTCGTGCAAAGGGCGCATTCGTCGTAGTAGTAGCTGTCCAGCTATCGGTGATGGGATTGTATCTCCCGCCAGTATCGAAATAGTTAGGGGGCGGGACACCGAATCCGCCCCAGATGATCATTTCGCTGCCAGTCCATGCTGCCGTGTGACCACCTCGCGCACTCGGCGCATTGGTCGTGCTGGTGGCTGTCCATGTTTCGTCGCTGCATCCATTCGGTCCATTCAATATCGCGGGAAGCGTGTAGCTACCGCTCCTTGCTGCCGACAGCTTGGGCATCTGGCTTTCCGCTCCGACGCTCGAGCCCAGCGGCTCGTTGCGCGATTGTACCGTAGCGAGCTTCAAACGCTCTGATAGTACGGGCCGGGCAAGACACTCTGCGATGACAAACGGGTCGTTACCCAGTGCTGCAAACACTTCGCGCAACACCTCGGGTTGGTTGGTGTGCTGCGCCATGCGATCCATTTCAGCCTGCAATTGCTCGGCAGTGATTGGCCGATGCCAGTCAGCCTCCAGCGCTTGCGAGTCGCGCAGGTAGTCTCCTACTTTCCTCTCCATCTGCGCCTGAGACATCACCGAACCAAGCGATGGTTTCGGATCACGACGCTCTTTTGGCCAGATCCGATGACGCCAGTAAACGTCCTCAATGGCTCGCTGATAAGCTACACGTTCAGAAAACGACAGAGTCCTCTGGGAAAATTTTGAGGACGCCTCCTGATGGAAGAAAGCCAGCAGTGTTGCACTTAACACCGAACAGGCGGCGCCTGCGCAGAAAAGAATTGCAGTCGAAGCGCGCAGATGGAAGAAAGCAGATTGAGCGATATCTCCTCTTTTCATAAACGAGCTTTTTCAACGCTCCCGAGATTCGGACCTTACGCGAATTCGAGGCGCGATGTCACGATTGTTTTGTTCCTCGTATCTGTGTTGGATGCTGGACGTCGACCAGCCGAGGTTTTCTTTTTCAATCGCGAATTGTTTTTATCCCTTGCCGGACGATTCGCTCGATGAGTTGCGGATATGAGAGGCCCGCCTTTCCGGCTGCGAGCGCGAAGTCTTCGTCGTCAGCGAGAATGGGATTCGGGTTCGCCTCGATGAAATAGAGCTTGTGTTCGGATGTCAGGCGCAGATCGATTCGCGCGTAGCCGTCGATTGTCAGCAATCGGTAAATCTCTTTGCATTTTTCTTGGATATTTGTGAGGAGCGCTGGATCGAGATCTTCGGCGAACTGGTTCTCCAAGCCCCAGCGTTTTCGATATTCTTCGTCCCATTTGGCTTTGTAGGTAGCGATCTTCGGTTCATCAGGCGGCACTTCGCGGAAGACCAGTTCGCGAATCGGAAAAACCGTCAATCGCACATTTCCCATCAAGCTCACATAAAGCTCGCGACCCTCGATGTATTCCTCGGCAATGGCGTCGCTATTGTATTTCTCGTGAATAAAAGTCACGCGTTCGCGAAACTGCTCGTCATTTCCAACGAATGACGCTCGTGAGATCCCGTACGACGCCTCTTCTTTCACCGGTTTCACCACGAGCGGAAATTTTGGCTGCTTCAGACGCGCGATCCGCTGCCCGCGCGGAATGACCACGAAATTTGGCACGTGAATGCCGTGATAGTGCAGAATCTTTTTTGAGATGCCTTTGTGTTTGCAAAGCGTCAGCCCGGTCGAGCCGCAGCCCGTGAACGGCAGGCCTTGCATTTCGAAAAATGAAACAATGTTCTGGTCGAATTCAGACTTGTTCCTGAATTGTTCGACCAGATTGAAAAGGACATCGGGCGCGAACGTCTCCAGTTTTTGCCGCAGAAGATCGACGTCATCATAGATGGCCAGATGCTCCGGTGTGTGCCCCAACGCCCCGAGCGCGTTCATCACATTCGCCTCGGTCTTCCACTCTTTCGTTTTCAGTTCATCGCTAAAATCCTGATCGATTTTGGTGGGGCTTGTGCCGTCGAACAGAACGAGAACCTTGAGCTTCTTCTTCATGTCCTATTCTCAGTCCGCTGTCATTCTGAGCGGAGCGAAGCTGTAACGTAGCGGACGAAGTCCGCGAGGCCAGGCTTTCAATCTCACATCCGACGTTCGGGCCGACGCAGTCCATGGTCCGAGATGTTTTGGTCCGCTCAACATGACAATGACGACTGCTTATTTCGTGCGCTTGAATTTACCGGTGAAAAGATAATTCATCACCAGTGTCGTGATGAAAGCGGTGACGCGAAAATCCTGCTGCGGGTCGTCATTCAGTACATGCAATCCAAGTTCATCACATCGGCGGGTAAGCCTCGCGAGGAGCTGGTACACGGGGAATTTCTTTTCGTTCGTCCATTGGCAAATCGCATTCAGTAACCGTCGCCTGCGTCGGCGCAAATAGGTGCTCGCCTTGATGCCAGCCGGTGCCCCAAACAGCTGTCGTAGATCGGCATCGTAAAAATCTGGATACGTCTCTTCGTTAAGCTTGCGTTTGCGCGCATAATACGTTTTCAACTTCACGTTGAGACAATCGTAATCGGCGACGCGATATTCCGGTGTGTGCACCGGTGGCATCCCCGCCAATGAGCGCATCAGCTCATCAATGTATTCCATTTTTCGGAGTGCCGGCCAGCCAGCATAATTTTTGCGCCAATCGAGCTCCGGCGTGAGCCAGACCGCAAATGTCTCGGCGAAATCCTCGTCCGGATGACTCTGCGCATACCAATCCTCAAGGTGAACGACGTAACTACGGCTGAATGGGCGTGGCCGGTAAGTGTCCGGCGTTTCCTCCCGCGATGTTTGCCCGAAACATTGCTTCCATTTTTTCCGACGCGTCAGTTGATAAGCGTACATGTAAGCGTGCCCCGCTTCATGTCGCATTAGCTTCATGAACCACTCCGGCGTCCCACCTTCAACTTCGAGCATCATCGTGCGCTCGAGCGCGCGTAGCCGGTCGTGCACTAGAAAGAACGGGACAAAGATCGCAGGAATACCGACAGGGACGAACCATTCATCGCCAATGTGGCATAGTGGATGAAATACCAGCCCATGCGCCGTCAGCTCGGCGTAAAGTTGTTGGATCAATGGTTCGAGCGCTGTTCCCTCAAGCCGCAAGCCAAGTGTGGAGATCCGGCGTTCGAGAAGTTCCTCGTCGCCCAAGGACGTCCAATCGGCAGCTTCCATCTCGAGCATGGTATCATCGGCAAAAACGCTGTCACGCCTGCGCACCGAGCGGCCGCACCTTCAGAAGAATTTGATCTGCTCGTTTACGGTTAGCGCGCCAGCTTTGTGACCGCTTGTTTTACGCTCAATCGATTGACAAGTCACCTGACTCGTCTATAGAGAGGCCGGCTCGCCGAGGCGAGTCGTTGTCCGAAGTCCGCGCGTCCCCCAAGGATTAGCGCGCCGGGGCTGTTCCGAATCCGAAGTAGAAGCTGCATTCCTGCGGTTATCGGCATCGAGAATAGGTGCTCCACCCGAGACCCGACAACATCGGAGCAACCCCAAAACACCATGAAGCTATTTTACACAGTCATATTTATCTCATTGCTGGCATCGGCCGCATTCGCGCGCGAGGAATCGATCCTGGCGCGTGTCACCAGTTACTGGACAGGCGAAGGCTCTAAATTCGCCAGCACCGGCCAACGACTGCGCGCCGGACATTGCGCCGTCGATCCCAAGCGAATTCCGTACGGCAGTAAAGTTGTCTTCCCAGATCGTGCCTGCACCGCAGTCGACACCGGACCGGCGGTCGTTAGTCGCAAAGCCGCTCGTCTATGCGGGCGGACTGTGAGCCAACTCAAGGCCATCGTGGTCGACCGATTTTTTGAAACAAAGCGAGAAGCGATGGCGTGGACGAACACGCATCCGCACTTCATGACGCTTCAGATTGTCCGGCCCGGATCTCACTCAGAACCGCCCGAGCTATGATTAAGTGGAAAAATATTGATAATCGCTTCTCACACGACAAGAGGAACTTACAGCTGAGATCGCAGGCCGCCACTGGACAAACACGGAAACGGCTATACATGAAGAGCCGATGAAATTGATCAACGCGCCGATTCGCGCTGCCCGCTGGGGCGGGCGGGCGGTATAAAGGCTCGTTAGACTTCGCCAAGTTGGAGCCCGCAATTCGCGGCACCCCAGTGGTCGAATCTTACCACGCGCGGGTTTTTTGCGCCGGTATCTCGAACCGACTTCAGCAGCACTCACACTTAACAACTTAGAAATCTATGAAACCAATACTTCAAACTAATCACAAACAGCGCCGCTCACGTCGCGACAACCGCCCAAGTCATAGTCACCAAAGTTTTCCATTAACGGATTACAGCTACCACCCAACAGCGGAAAGCCAGGTGAATTCCTCCGCCAGCTGGCGCGCCACGAAGTCGCCCGCCTTCCACAAATTAAGCAGTGAATTCTTAGGCTCAGAAACAAGCCGGGATTATGTTGCCGAGCTTTTGTTCTTCATTTTGATCACTGGCCTCGCCGCTTGGCCGATCATGTCCATGCTCGTCGCAGTGATCCGCATGATCAGGAATTATTAGGAATGAGAAATCCGTGGTCAGGCGCGCCCCCGCTACAGCCGAGAGAATGTTGAGTCGGTTAGCGGTTGCCGCCGACAACGCCGCGAATAGTTTGGCCTGAGCAGGTGAGCATTTATGAAGGCGACAACAAAGCTCTTCCACGTGATCACCTGGTTGGCGCTGACACTGGCCGGCTTCAATCTGCGTGCAGCGAAGGAACCGCTTTACGACGGACTCGGCTCCTACTCGCGCAAAATCACCACTGACTCGACGGAAGCTCAGCGGTATTTCGATCAGGGGTTCGCTTTTCTTCACGGATTCAATCACCGCGCGGCGATCCGCGCGTTTCAGCAAGCCGCGGAGATCGATCCGGAATGCGCGATGGCACACTGGGGCGTAGCGCTCGCGTGCGGTCCACACATTAATTCTATCGCCGTTCCACCGCCCGCAGCGGAGCTTGCGTGGAAGGAACTTGGGCTTGCTCAAAAGAATGCCGGGAACGCGTCGCCGGTTGAGCGGGCGCTGATCGGTGCCCTCGCAAAACGTTACGCTAATCCGCAGCCGGAAGATCGTAGCGGGCTGGATCGCGCTTATGCCGATGCCATGCGTGAAGTGTGGAAAAAATATCCAAAGGATCCAGATGTTGGCGCTCTTTTCGCGGAAGCAATGATGAACTTGCGGCCGTGGGATCAATGGACGCCAGACGGCAATCCGCAGCCGGGAACGGATGAGATCATTGCCACTCTAGACGCGGTATTAAAAATCAATCCAAACCATCCACTGGCTAATCATCTTTACATTCACGCGGTGGAAGCATCTCCGAATCCGGAGCGCGCCATGGCTGCCGCGGACCGGCTCCGCAATTTACAGCCGGGTCTCGCTCACAACGTGCATATGCCATCGCACATCGACATTCGCACCGGGCAGTGGCTGAAGGCTGTTGATACCAATGCAAAGGCAGTGGAAGCGGACCAGCGGTACCGCAAGATCTTCGGGCCGCCCAAAGGTTTTCTGAACGTGTACATCGCGCATAATCGGCACATGCTCGCCTATGCCGCGATGATGACGGGACAGCGCGACCTGGCGATGAAACACATTCGAGCGATGGTCGCGGAGATCCCGAGCGAATTTCTCACGGAGAACGCGCTACAAGCTGAAGGAAACGTCGCGATGCCCTTGGAAGTAATGGTGCGTTTTGGTCTGTGGGACGACATCCTCGCCGAGCCGGAGCGTTATACTGACAAGATGTGGTTCACTCGCGCATTTCATCATGCCGCCCGCGCCATCGCGTACGCCGCGAAAGGCGACACAGCCAGAGCGTACAACGCCCAAAGTGTTTTTGTCGAACGCGCCAAGCTCGTGCCAAAGGAAGATTTTGTGAGCAACAACAGTTGCGAAGCGCTTCTCGCCGCCGCCATTCCGATGGTCGAGGGAGAAATTCTGATCGCAGAAGGAAAGATTGATAGCGGCATTGAGCAACTGCGCGCCGCAATCCAAAAAGAAGACGCTCTCAAATATGATGAGCCACCCGGATGGTTGATTCCGGTGCGTCACTCGCTCGGAGCGGTGTTGATGAAGCAACAACGTTTTGCCGAAGCAGAGCAGGTGTATCGCGACGATCTCGCCCGGTTGCCCGAAAACGGCTGGTCCTTACTTGGCCTGGCAGAAAGTTTGCGGAAGCAAAAGAAAAACGCAGACGAAATTTCTCAAACGCAGACGAAGTTTGAAAAAGTTTGGGCAAAAGCCGATCTCACCATTACCACTTCGTGCCTTTGCCAGCCGCAGACATGACTAGCTGCGGACGGAAACCAGCTCAGTTGAGCTGACGTCTTCTCAGACCGAGGGAGAAAACTACAGCTTTGCGTAAACGCCCACCAGCGGGCGACGCGATGGGGTCGGTGAACGGAAGTCGCTGACGAAACCATCCTTGGTGCGAATTTCAACATGACCAACGCTTCGCGCCGTACCATACACGAGCACCGAACCAACCGGCGCAGCGAACGGATCTGTTACCGATAGTCTTTTGAATCCGTAGTTGGTGACGAGTTCCGACGCAGCGTCTCTGGCAAGCTCGGTTTTCGGGCGCGAATCGATGACCCCGGAAGCGAGCAACGCATCTTTAACATAATGCCAGCATCGCGAGCGCGAATGCGCATGGGCGCGCTCCTGCGCGACCGTTGCCGCTTGCACTAATCTGTTGTCGATGCGCCGATCAATTTTGGCGTACGGGTAAACGATTCGCTTGGGATAATAGTCGCTAATCACGGGCACGGATTCCTTTTTGCCCTGCGGAGAGCTGAAACTGAAACGGCTGCCATGCTGCACCGTTTGATTTACGGTCGGCGGATTCATCGGGCGCACCGGCTCCATCGTGAAGGTTGCGTGGGCGGGCGCTTTCGCGACTGCTTGCGTCGGCTTTTGCGCAGCTACCCGCACCGGCTTTTCAGCGCTCGTGCGCGCCGATTCTGTCAGGAGTTTTCTCGTCTTTTTAGAGATCGCTGGCGCTGTCTTCGCTGTGATCACCTGGACTACATCGTTCGTGGCCTCATCGCTTCGACTTTCGCCGCCCAAGCTGGACGGCGCCAAGCCTTGGGCGTGGGCGCCCGCGCTGAACGTCACCGAAACCAATGCAGTTGCCAGTGCTAAGAAGATTGGTTGTCTCCGCACGAGCGCGAGGTATGCCGGAAATCACAAGCCGTGGCAAGCTTTTTTTTCGATAAAAACTCTTGGCAGTTGGTCGCTTACCGGGATCGCGGTTCCAGTGCGCAAGGGAATGACGCCAGTCCGTTTTAATCGTCCGGGAAGTAATCGGACCCAAATCCGGGCGGAGGACCGAACATCTGGCCACGGTCGATGTGCACCCTGTTTCGATGACGGGGCATGGATTCTTGGTCGTCCGGCGCGACAATGGCAGTGCGCCCTGAAGGCAAGCGCAGGATCAATCGGCCATCCGATGTGATACCCGTAACGCGACTGCGCATCGAACGAGTGCGACCTCGCGCGGAATCCGTAGCCGAACTCCGGCTGGATGGGGCGCGTTTGGCTGTTGAGGCAACAGATTTCTTTTTGCTATCAGCAGCGGACCGGCTTGCGGTAGCTGGCGGCGGTTCGGTGTTTGCTTGCGCTGATGAGTTTGCGGCTGTGTCCGTAGAAGCAGCGGTGTCGGGGTTCGCTGCCGCAGCATTCTCCGCTGCATTCGTTTGAGCGCGGGCCTGCGGTTGAGCGCTCGCTATTTGAGCCTGCTGAACATCGGCCGGCGCGACGTGAGACGGATTCGGAGTCGTCGCGGCGTTTGGCGACGCCTGAGTCTCAGGTAGCACAGTTGGGTTCACCGGTTGCGATGACACAACGGCGGGAGACGTGGACGAAGTGTTGCTAGGGAGTTGAGCCACTGCGCGTGTCTGACTCGCCGCTGGGGAAGAGTCCGGCACACCAACGAGAACGCCAACTTGCTTTGGCCTTTGACTACCACTAACCAACTTGCTGATTGAGTCGGGGAAAACCACGGGCGCAATTACCGCCGCCAGCAACAGCAGAACGCCAACGACTGCCGCGGCTCGCACCAGGCGCCGCGGCCTAGCTTCTCGCGCAACGGTTGTCCTCAAGGGGATACCATAGCGATCCGACAGTGCGCGTCGGCGCTCAATCTTTCCCAAGGATTCACGGATCAATTCCGTGACGACCAGCAAGTCCTTCGGGCGCTGATCGGGGTCGCGATGCAACAACCGGCCTAACAAGACCAGCAACGGCTTTGGAAACCCTGAAAACTTCGGACCGCGATGGAGTGCCTCAGTTGAGAGCGCAATCCCGGTAAGTAGAAAATAGAGGGTCACACCAAGTGAATAGATTTCCGAGCGGATATCCTTCGTCGGCTCGCCGAATTGTTGATCGTTCGTGACCTGTTCGCCAGCAGCGGCTTCGTCAGGCATTTCTGGTTCAGTTAGCTGAGGCTTTGGGCGAGCGATGAGCGCCGGCAGGCCGAATTTGGTGACCTTTACGAGGGGCCAACTACCTTCGGCCGTCTGCCCGGGGACGAGAATGACGTCCGAGGGCTGAATGGGGGGATACGGGATCTTGTGAAAACCCGCCGAGGACAACACACTCACGATCTGTTCGCCGACTCGTAACGCAGCGTCAGCCGGCATCGGTCCGTGGCTGCGCACCCATGACGCAAGTGTCTCACCGGCAAGCCGCTCGGACACGTAGACGTAATCGTCGCCTTCGCGTCCAAAATCTAGGACCTTCGCGATATTGACGTGCCGCAATTTTTGCGCTGCCGATACATGCTGCTCAAACCCCTCGCGCTCGTCCGGATCGATACTCTCTGCCGTGATCAGCGTCACAAAGACTGGCTCGCCAGTTCTCTCATCCACGGCTTCGTAGCTGGTTGCGGGACCGGCGATATCGGGTGCGTACGAGGTGCCGTCATATTGAAGACGGATGCGGTAATTCTTGAGGAATGTCGTGCGCTCCATAAACCGGCCTCGTTGGCCACGGTGCAACTACGATCTGGCTACACCGCCACCCATTCAACCGTGATTTTGGCGGCTAGTTGCTCGGCATTTGCGTTCGGAAGAGCGTGATCTCCGGATCGCCCGCCGCCAGACCGGAGTTCTAACCCTTACCCGAAATGCACTTTGGAAATTGCGCCGGAGGCGAAATTCGCGAATCTAAACTGCAGATCCTGGTACCCCGTGGTGTAACGGTAACACAGCGCCCTTTGGAGGCGTTATTCATGGTTCGAATCCATGCGGGGTAGCCAGTTCAGAAATCCCCCCGGCAGGGTTCGCAAATCCCCCGAACTAAGGTATAGTTTGAGTTCCGACTTTATGAACGAATTGAGAGTAGAAAATCTACGCGTCTCGGTTGCCGATCAGGAGATTGTGCGCGGGCTAAGTCTGCGCGTTCCGCGCGGCGAAGTGCACGCGCTCATGGGCCCAAACGGCTCCGGAAAAAGCACGCTGGCAAAAGTGCTGGCAGGACACCCTGACTACCATGTGATCTCGGGAAAGATTTTGATGGACGGCGAGAACCTCTTGGAACTCGAGCCGGATGAACGCGCCCGACGCGGTCTTTTCCTGGCTTTCCAGTACCCGAGCGAAATTTCTGGCGTAACCATTGCAAATTTTCTGCGGGCCGCGTTGCAATCGCGTCTGCCCGAAGGCGAGGAACTCGAGGCGACCGATTATTACGCCAAGCTTTACGAAAAGATGGAATTGCTCGGCATGGACCGTTCGTTTACCTCGCGTTCGGTTAATGAGGGCTTCTCTGGCGGCGAAAAGAAGCGGGCCGAAATTCTGCAATTGGCCATGCTCGGGCCTAAATACGCGGTTCTCGATGAGACCGATAGCGGACTTGACATTGACGCGCTCAAGACCGTTGCGCACGGGGTAAACTCATTGCGCGGACCTAATCTTGGCATATTATTAATTACGCACTATCAGCGCCTCCTCAACTACATCGTCCCGGATCACGTCCACGTGATGGTAGCTGGGCGAATCGTTAGAAGCGGGCGGAAAGAGCTCGCTCTTGAGCTCGAAGAAAGAGGCTACGATTGGGCGCGCGAAGGGGCGGTTGAACCAGCGTTTAGGTAAAGAGGGCAAAATTCACAATGAAAACAGAAACTTCTGCAGTCGATATCAATCGCAACATTGGAGACTTCTCGTATCCGGAAGTTCATGTGCGCGACGCGGGCGCCGGGCTGACCGAACGAACCGTACACTACATCTCGGATGTCAAGGAAGACCCGGAGTGGGTGCGCGAATTTCGTCTGCGCGCTTTGAAGACATTTTTCGAAAAACCGCTTCCCACGCATTGGGCGAGCAAGGATCTCGAAGCAATCGACTTCGAAAAAATCCGTTACTATCTCTCTCCCGGGACCGAGACGAAACGCAGTTGGGATGAAGTACCCGACGACATCAAACGTACATTCGAACGACTCGGTATTCCGGAGCAGGAACGAAAATTCCTCGCTGGCGTGGAAGCGCAGTTCGACAGCGAAGCCGTCTATTCGAACATCAAGAAAGCCGTCGGCGAACAAGGGGTTATTTTCGTTGGCTCGACCGAAGGACTGAAACATTATCCGGAAATTTTCAGGCCATGGTTCAGCAAAGTCATTCCGGTTGGCGACAACAAGTTCAGTGCGCTGAATTCAGCTGTGTTCAGTGGCGGCTCATTCATTTATGTCCCGCCCGGAGTGAAAGTGAAGCACCCGCTACAGGCATACTTCCGCATCAACGCGGAAAACTTTGGCCAATTCGAGCGCACGCTCATCATTGCGGATGAGGGCTCGGAAGTTACTTATATGGAAGGCTGCACTGCGCCGAAGTTCAATACGCCAACACTGCACAGCGCAGTCGTCGAGCTCGTGGCACTCAAGGGCGCGAAGATTCAGTACATCACCGTGCAGAATTGGGCTTCAAACGTTTTCAACCTCGTGACAAAACGCGGGCTCGCGCATGAAAACGCCGAGGTAAAATGGATCGATTGCAACATCGGCTCGCGCCTCACCATGAAGTATCCGGGTGTTATTATGAAGGGTCGCAAGGCGCGCGGCGAAGTCTTGTCCATCGCGCTTGCCAATGATGGGCAGCATCAGGACACCGGCGCAAAGATGATTCATGCCGCCGACGAGACGACCAGCAACATCGTTTCGAAATCGATCTCGATCGGCAAAGGTCGCGCCACTTACCGCGGCTTGGTGCACGTGCCGAAGCATCTGAAGAATTGCAAGAACAATACCGAGTGCGACGCGTTGCTCATCAACTCGACGTCGCGCACGGATACTTATCCGGCGATCACCGTGCGCGGCACTGGTAACGCCGTGCAGCACGAAGCCAGCGTCAGCCAGGTTAGCGCGGAGCAAATTTTCTACATGCAACAACGCGGTTTGAGCGAGGCGCAGGCGATGAGCTTGAGCGTGAACGGGTTCGTCAACGATCTCGTGCGCCAATTCCCGATGGAATACAGCGTAGAGCTCAAGCGGTTGATCGAGCTGGAGATGGAAGGCTCGGTCGGGTAACTATCCGTCGCCCATTTCTGTAGCCCCGAAAGCATTCGGGGTTCTGGTTGTTAGACGATATTGATGATGTCTTCAGTTGCTAATCACGAAGTCGCCAAATCCGGATCGATTCTTTCCGGCCCGGCCGAATTGCGCGATTTTCCCGATTGGTTTCGCGATCAGCAACACGCGGCATGGAATCAATTCGAATCCTTGCCGCAGCCCACCCGAAAAGATCAAGCGTGGCGATTCTCTAATGTCGGTCTTCTCGATCTGGCGCCGTTCAAGTCCAGTCCGCCGCTTTCTGATGATGACCGCAAGAATATTCTAAAATATTCCCGCGGTCTTGACTCGTACGCGGGGCGGATGATCTTCGCAAACGACCAATTAGTCGAGCGCGACGTCGTTTCTGAGGACCTGAAAAAGCGAGGCGTGATTTTTCAGCCGCTCGAGCGCGCCATCGTAGAGCACGCCGACCTCTTCCGGAAATATTTCATGTCCACCGAAGCGAAGCTTGGCTCGGCCAAGTTCGCCGCGTTACACAAAGCGCTGGTTTCATCGGGAACATTCCTGTTCGTGCCACGCGGACTCGAAATCGAACTGCCGATCGAAATATTCCATTGGCTACGCCACGATAACATGTCGGTATTCCCGCATCTGCTCCTCGTGGCCGATGAACTGGCAAAGGTGACTGTGATCGAGCATTTCCGCTCGTGCGATCAGCGCGCGGCCGGGTTTGCTTGCGGCGTGAATGATCTCATCGCCGGCCCTGGTGCGAAGGTGACCTATGTCTGCGCCCAAAGTTGGGGAGAGAACACCATTGCCTTGCAAATGAACTCGACGGTCGTCGATCACGATGCTTCGGCGATGAGCCTGAATTTGCACGTCGGGTCGCGCTATTCGCGGTTCGAAAGTTTGAGCCGTCTCATTGGCGAAGGCGGCCGCAGCGATCTGCTTGCCGTCGCCGTGGCGAAACATCAGCAGGAATTCGACGCACGCACGTTGCAGGACCACATCTCGCCGCGCACGGCCAGCGACCTGCTTTACAAAAACGCGCTGGACGATCGCGCCCGCACAATCTTCGGAGGTCTTATCCGCGTTGAACGGGATGCGCATTTCACTGACGCGTATCAAAAGGTTCGCAATCTTCTCTTGAGCGACGACGCCGAAGCGAATTCAATGCCCGGCCTCGAAATTCTCGCCGACAACGTCCGCTGCACCCATGGCGCAACCTCTGGCCAAATCGATGAAGACGAGCTCTTCTATCTGCGCACACGCGGCATTCCCACAAAAGTCGCCCAACGCCTGTTAGTCACCGGCTTTCTGGACGAAGTCATCCAGCGTCTCGATCATCCAGCGATCGCTGAGCGTTTGCATCGCCTGATTGAGGAGAAATTTGCGCGCCAGAGCAGCTGAATTGTTGCAGACAGCGAAAAAAAGACGAAGAGCGACTCTTCGTAGAAATACTCGCGAAAGAGTTGGATGCTTTTCCACCTGGCAAAGTAGTTGATTGGAGTCGCCAGACTTTCTAGTGGCAACATTCTTCGATCCTTCGACAAAGACCCTTCAACATTCGTACCGCTCCTCCTTGGATAGAATCTTCTTTCTCGAAGCGTTTTGGAGACAGGTTTGGGAACTGAACGTTTCACCGCATCTATCGTAAGCGGCTTACGATCGATCGTTGTATTAATTCTAAAATGTCGATCCTGCGCACATTGAAATTCCTGGTGGCGACGGTTCCATTCGCGGCGCAAACTTTCGCGATGCAAAATCCGGACGCGCAGCTGTCGGTGGAAAATTGCTGCCCGATCGTTGAGCTGCGGCAATATACATTGCATCCGGGGAAGCGGGATGTGTTGATCGATCTCTTCGACCGGGAATTTGTCGAATCGCAGGAAGCGCTCGGGATGAAGATTATCGGGCAGTTCCGGGACCTGGATAATCCAAACCGATTTGTCTGGCTGCGGGGTTTTCAGGAAATGCCCTCACGCGCCAAGGCGCTCAAGGATTTTTACGGCGGGCCGGTCTGGAAGGCACATCGCGAAGCGGCCAACGCCACCATGATCGATTCCGGTAATGTGCTGCTTTTGCATCCCGTAAATCCAACTTCGGAATTTTCGTTTGGAAATAAGGAACGTCCTCCAGTCGGAGCAAACGAGGCCCGGAGCGAATTGATCGTCGCAACAATCTATTATTCAGACGCACCCGTGGATGAAGCCTTTGTTCAGTTCTTCGAGAAAACAGTGAAACCGGCCGTGACCGATTCAGGCGCATCGGTCCTGGCGTATTTCGTGAGCGAGCGCAGCGAAAACACTTTTCCCGCGCTGCCAGTGCGGGAAGGCGAAAATGTTTTCGTCTGGTTCGCGCGCTTTAGCGATCCAGCTGCATATGAACGTCACATTGCTGCTCTGACACAATCCCCGCGTTGGCGCGACGAAATCTCGAAGGAATTCGCGCGACGCCCGAAGCGAGAGCCGGAAATTTTGAAATTATCGCCGACGACGCGCTCTCTTTTGTAAAGGCGGCCACAATTTTTCGGGCGACGAAGATCGTTCTCACTTCGGTGCTGCCTGCTCGGTATTCAGTTCGAAATTGATTTTCACGTCGTAGTGATCGCCCTTGATCAGCCCCGTCGGCGGCGGATCAACCTGGCTGACTTGTTTCGCAACCGCCGCCACTGATTCATTCACTGTGGCGTTCTCAGATGGTTTGGCGATTTCGAATTTCGAAACGCGACCGTCCTTTTCGATCCGCACGTTCACGAACGCCGAAATTTTTGTGCCCGAAGGGACGTTCGTGGTGGGCTGGATCCAGGCACTGTAAAAACGATCATGCAACATGTTGCCATACCAGCCAAATTCAGACGCACTGCCTCCGCCGCCAGCGCTGCCAGTTGTGCCTGTTGATCCGCTTTGACCGGTTCCGCTCCGAGACGCGGAATCCTTTTTTGCCAGGCTAATTTTGTCTTTTTTCTCCGACTTGGCGTTCGCTTTTGCTGGGCTCGGTTTGGGTTTTGTCGCCGGTTTTGGAGAAGCTTTCGCCACCAGTGTTTTCTTGGGAGTTGGTTTCGGAATTGGATTTGGAGTGATTTTTGCTCTTAATGCAGGAGTGGCACTCGGCTTCGCCGGTGTTGCTGTTGCCGTCGGTTTCGGACTAGCTGTTGGTATTTCGATTTCGCTCTTCGCGGTGGTTACGACGGGCCTTTCCTCTGCGGGTTCATCCTGTTCTAACCCGCTGAATTCAGAGTCAGTGGGTGGCTGCTTTGGTGATGGCGATTCGTGTTTTTCCGATTCGTCTGCCGAGAGATCTCCCGCGCCACCCAACCACACGATGCTCTCCGGATTCGATGAGACCCTCGCTGCCACACTCCATCGGATCAGTCCCGCGATAAGCGCGACGTGCGCCAATGCGATCAGGACGACGTTTCGCCAAAAACGCCCGCTCGGCGTTCCGTACCTGTGCGAAGGCAGCCCTTTCGCCATTTAATTCGCTTCCGCTTTGGTGGCGATACCGACCTTCGTGACTCCCGCGCGTTGCAATGCGTCCATCACTCCGATTAGTTTTTGCACCGGCAAATCGCGATCGGGTCGAATGACAATGGCTATATCCGGATTCGTCTGTTTCAACTGCACCAACTGCGTCGTCAGAGTTTCCAGGTCCATCACCTGATTATTGAACCGGATCGTGTCGGCGCGATCGATTGACACCGTTTGCACATGTGACGTGTTAATGGGCGGATTCTTCGTGCCGCTGGATGGGATCACCAGGTTCATACTGCTTTCCAGCAGCGGCGTTGTAATCATGAAGATGATCAACAGCACAAAAGCGAGATCGAGCAGCGGCGTAATGTTTATCTCGCTCAACGTCGAGAGATTCTGGCGCTGCGAGTAACGTCTCATCTGCGAAAGGTCGATTCCCGCGCGCCGTGATCGACGTACTTGTGCTCGAACTCAGATGCCAGCTCGGCGGCGAAGTTGTCCATCTCCACGATGATCCCGCGAATGCTGGTAACGAGAAAGTTGTAACCGAACATTGCCGGAATCGCCACGCACAGCGCGACGACTGTGGTAATAAGCGCGCCAGAAACACCGGGTGCCATTGCCACGAGGTTGGGTGAGCCCGCCTCAGCAACACCTGTAAACGCGTCCATCACGCCCCAGACGGTGCCCAGCAATCCTAAAAAGGGCGAACCACTCACCGCAGTAGCGAGCAGAATCATCTGCGATTCGAGTGAAAGCGCTGTCTCGCCCACCGCGCGCTCCATAGCGGCGTTGACTGCACCCATCTGCGCCGGTGAAATCTTGTCAGCGATTTCAAGCCGCGCGCGAAAAGTGTCATCAACTTCAGCCGATCCGAGGAGATGAAATGTCATTTCTTCGCACCCTGCGTGATACACATTGAAAACAGGCGCACCGGGAAAGCGCGCGTTTTTCTCAAACAGACGAAGCGGTTGTCGGTCTTTGTGAAAAGCAGCGAGGAAACGAGCGTTCTGTCTCCGCGCGAAACGGATGACACGCAGTTTCGTGATCATAATCGACCAACTGAAAATCGATACGACGGCAAGAAGAGTGAGGACAATTTTTCCTGCGATCGTCGAGTGATCGAACGCAAACAGTAGACCGCCGCCGGCCGCTACGATTTCCGGAACGAGCATTTCCGCGTCACCGGCATAAGTAATAACGCCGTTTTGCGGAAACGCCACCCGAAACGCGCTGTCATCCTGAGCGCAGCGAAGCGGAGTCGAAGGATCCTGCAAAACTACTTTCGAGTTCCGCCACGGGATCCGTTGACTTCGCTCGGAATGACTACTCGCCTCTTTGGAAAGCTCGGGTGCCTCTTTGCCGCCACGACATAAGCGGCGCCAATGACAATCAGGAAAAACGAAAAGAATTGGCCGCGCGTGAACGTCCCGATCAGTTCGGCATCGGGCTCGCGGAAATTTTCGATCACGATTCGAAAGATCGCGTAGCAGATGAGAAACAAGCCGGTCAAAACGCCATTGGGTTGGCGCGTGCGCGTTCGCACAAACCACAAAATTGCGAACAACACAATACCCTCGAAGAACGCTTCATAAAGTTGCGATGGATGCCGCGGGGACAGAATTAACCGCAGCACGTTTGCGACCTCTGGCTGACTGCGCACTGCGCCGATGATCGCGTCCGGTGTGGTCAACGACGGATCGATTCGCGCGCACGCTGCAACTGCGCGCTCCGCTTCCTGGGGATGATCGAACAGTTCCTTCGGGAATTGCATCGCCCAGGAAACATTGGCGATCCGCCCGTACAGCTCGCCATTGATGAAATTCGCGCATCGTCCGAAGAACAATCCCATCGGCGCTGTTACGACGAGATTGTCGCCGAGGTTCAGCCATGAAATTTTGTGACGGCGCGCGTAGTAAAGCGTGAAAAGCAATAAACCCAGCATCCCGCCGTGACTCGACATCCCGCCCTCCCAAACGCGCAAGATCGACAACGGCTCGCGTAACATTTCCGGCTTGTAGAACAGAACGTAGCCGAGACGCCCGCCAATGATCACGCCGAACAGCGCGCAGCCGGTGATGAAATCGCCTACGCGTTGCGGCGGCAGATCGGCGTATCCGCGTTTGGACAGCCAGAGAAACAGAAAATAGCTGGATACAAACGCAAGCACATAAGCGAGTCCATACCATCGCGGTCCGACGTTGTCGTAGATCCGGAAAATGATCGGATCGAGACTGTGCAGATAATAAGCGAGCATTTGCGGCGCGATTGTGGGCGACGTTCTCGATTTGCGCAATCAAACTGTAGCCGCTTCGCTGTGCGAAGCGTCCGCATCGCCCTGTGGGAGAGAGCTACAGAACACGAGAGCTGTTCAAAACCTTTCGCAAAAATGGCGCGGTGCGGCTGACACGATTTTTCGCCACTTGTTCCGGCGTTCCGCAGGCAACCACTTGGCCGCCAGTTTCACCTGCTTCCGGCCCCAGATCGAGAATGTAGTCGGCTTCCGCGATCACACTGAGATTGTGTTCGATGACAATGACGGTGTTTCCTTCGTCAACGAGCCGATGCATTACGTTGAGGAGCAACTCAATGTCGGCCATGTGCAGGCCGATCGTCGGTTCCTCGAGCAAATACAATGTCGATCCGGGCTTGCGCATTTTTCGAATCCGCTCGTCCGCCGCGCGACTGACACCGCGTTTCAATTGCGTCACCAGCTTAAGCCGTTGCGCTTCGCCGCCGCTCAGAGTGGGACTCGGTTGTCCCAGCTTCAGATACCCAAGGCCGGTGTCGACCAGGAGCGAAAGTGGACGGGCGATTTTCGGATGCGCTGAAAAGAATTCCGCGGCTTCTTCGATCGTCATTTCCATCACGTCGCCGATGGATTTTTCGTTATAGAGAACCTCCAGCGTCTGCGGATTGTAGCGGCGGCCCTGGCAATCTTCACAAGGCACATAACTGCTGGGCAGAAAGTTCATCTCGAGCTTGATCATCCCCTGGCCCTTGCACGTCTCGCAGCGGCCGCCTTCGGCATTAAACGAAAATCGGCTCGCCGAATAGCCGCGCATCCGTGACACGGGCAGTTGTGCGTAAAGATTTCGAATCTCGTCGAACACTTTTACGTAGGTTCCCGGCGTCGAGCGCGAGGTCTTTCCGATCGGCGATTGATCGACTTCGTACACGGCTTCGATCTCATGCGCGCCGCTGACGAGTTTGAAAAGATCGCCATCACCCGCGCGCTTTCTTTCGTTTAGCTGGTCGCGCACGGCGGGCCAAATTACGTCGTGCATCAACGTGGATTTGCCGCTGCCGGAGATTCCCGTGATCACCGAAAGCCTTCCGACCGGCAAACGCACATCGATGTTCTTCAAATTGTTCGCGCGCGCGCCACGAATCTCGATCCAGTTTTCGACATCGCGCAGCGAGCGGCGTGATCCCTGGATCGGATGACACAGCGGCGATTTCAAGCACCGCGCGGTTTCGGAATTTGGATTTTTCCGGACATCACTCAGCGTTCCGCTCGCCACCACCTCGCCTCCGTGAATTCCCGCGCGCGGCCCGAGATCGATGATGTGATCGGCGCGCCGCATCGTCTCTTCGTCGTGCTCGACCACGATCAATGAGTTACCCTTGTTACGCAGCGTCGTGAGCGTTTCGAGCAAGCGCTGATTATCGCGAGGATGCAAACCAATCGTTGGCTCGTCCAGTACGTAAAGCACGCCGCGCAAATTTGAGCCGAGCTGCGCGGCCAAACGGATTCGCTGCGATTCACCGCCGCTCAACGTTTTCGCGGAGCGCCCAAGCGCGAGATAACCGAGTCCGACTGTTTCCATAAAACGCAGTCGCTGTTGAATCTCGGGAATGAGACCGGCGGCTACCGTCTGATCTCTCCCTTTGAATCTTAGTTTCGCGATCGCGCGAGCTGCTTCGCCCGCCGAGAGATCCGTGAATTGATCGATCGTATAGCCTTGCACGCGCACGTGACGCGCCGGCGCGTTCAAACGCGAGCCGTGACAACTTGGACATTCCCGCGCTTCGCTTTCGTCGATCCATTCCGATTCGCGTTCGGCCGCCAACTCGCTTTCCAGAACAGATTCGTCATCGCGGTTCGCTCCCGTTTGCAAATCCTGGTCCCAAATTTCGCCGAACCCGCCGCATTCTTCACACTTCCCATGAGGCGAATTAAACGAGAACAAACGCGGATCTAGTTCCTCAAATGCGCGGCCGCAGTTCGGACAGCTCATTTCGGTGCTCAGGACGGTAAGGCGATTTTTTGAATCAAGCAGACGCGCCGTGCCTCGGCCAATCTCAAGCGCGCGTCGGGCAATCTCGCGAGCACCAGCGATTCGCCGCCGATCAATCACGCCCACCACCACGTCAATGCTGTGTTCCTTGAAACGCTCCAGTCTCCGAAATTGCGCGACCGGAACGAGCTTTCCATCCACATAAAGAGTGTCGAATCCCTGGCGTTCCGCCCAACGTGCCACGTCGGTATGAAAACCTTTGCGAGCTTTCACCAGCGGCGCGAGCACCTTCAGCGGACCGCGTTTCACAGCCGTCTCGATCTGCTTCACCATGGAAGCCGCACTCTGTTTTTCCACAGCCAAATCGCAGTCAGGACAAAACTGCGTTCCTGTTTTTGCGAACAAGAGCCGCAGGAAATGGTAAATCTCCGTAACCGTCGCGACCGTCGATTTGCCTCCGCCACGAGTCACACGTTGCTCGATGGCGACGGTCGGGGGCAATCCGCTGACCAGATCGACATC
>JBBQRI010000002.1:0-40540 GCA_038214915.1 Chthoniobacterales bacterium | reverse complement strand
CAACCAGTTCCTCGAGAAGAGCACCGGCCGGCGCTGTTTCATTCTGAAAATCCGCTTTCCGCTCCAAGACGCGCTCGAAGTAACGGCCGAGGGCGTCCACGGTGAGCGTCCAGACATTGCCTTCATTGGCGATCGCGCGTTGTAGGAGACAGACAACAGTCGGATCCGCCTTTGCCCGGCGATATTCGAGTGTTCCGACGAAAGCCGGCACGTTTGGAAAATCCGTTTTCTCTGTCAGGAATCGCGTGATTTCCACATCAGGGTTCACGCCGTCCTCGAGTTTGCGATAAAGTTTCAGGAAAAATTTATTGTCAAAGAGCATTGAAGAGTTGCTCTGTTCCGCGCTCAGGACATGCGAGTTGGCGGGGAAATTAAAGTCTTGTGATTCGAGATCCGAGGTTGCAAGGCCGACAAATTCTCCCCCCTGAGCTCTGAGCGTGCGACGCCGTACAATGGCGTCGAATAATTGTGAACGAAACGACCCGTCCCAAATGGCATCACACAGAATGGTGCCATTCCTTCCTCCAAAATGCGCTACGATCGCGTGCGACGCGTTTTGCGTGATGGAGTGCGCGGCTTCGCCCGAGGTGATCTTTACCGGTATGGCGTACCTTTCCGTCGGAGCATCCAGATAATTCACCTCGATGAACCAGAGTCGCGCGCCATCGGCGTCCGCTGAAAAACCGACCTGCTCTGTCACTTTTAGGTTCCGAAAGTTGCGCGCTTTGGAACCAAACCAGCGGGAATTTTGGATGTGATTGGGAAGAACGTCGCGCTCGAGCTGTTCTCGCTGGCTGTTGCCAAGCAGGACGTCCAACTGCGGTGGCGCCTTGATAGTTGGCACAACGTGTTTCTTCAATGCACGGCGCGTGTCGATCGGCGCTTGCAACGCGAACCAGTAATAGGCATGCGGACCGAGGGTGACGACGTAGCGCGTTTTCCTGATCGGGCGGAATAGATTGCGGCTAAAAACTTCCATCGGCACGCAGCCGGCAAAGCGCGAGAGATCTAGTTCTGCCGACTGCGAGAAGCGCGAAAGATTTGCAACGATCACGATCGTCTCGTTTTCCCAGCGGCGAAGGAACGCGAGCACTTTCGGATTGTCCGGATTCAAAAATTCGAGAGCGCCGCGCGAGAAGGCCTTAAAGTTTTTCCGCATGGCGATCACGCGACGTGTCCACCATAGCAGTGACGAAAGATTTTTCTGCTGGTTCTCAACGTTAACCGCTTCGTAGTGATACTCGGGGTCAATTGTGATCGGTAGATAAAGCCGTTGCGGATTTGCTCTTGAAAATCCCGCGTTGCGGTCCGGGCCCCATTGCATCGGCGTGCGGCAACCATTGCGATCGCCGAGGTAAAAATTGTCGCCCATGCCGATCTCGTCGCCGTAATAGATGATGGGTGTGCCAGGCATGGAAAACAGCAGAGTGTTGAGCAGCTCAATTTTTCGGCGGTTATTCGCAAGCAGCGGAGCAAGCCGCCGGCGGATGCCAAGATTGATACGCGCGTGCGGATCGGTCGCGTAAACCCGATACATGTAGTCGCGCTCCTCATCGGTGACCATTTCCAGCGTAAGCTCGTCGTGGTTGCGCAGAAACATTGCCCACTGACAATTCTCCGGGATCACCGGCGTCTGCTCCATGATGTCGATAATTGGAAACCGATCCTCCATCTGGAGCGCCATGAACATGCGCGGCATAAGCGGGAAATGAAAACTCATGTGCGCCTCGTCGCCCTTCCCAAAATACGCAGCCGCATCCTCCGGCCACTGATTGGCCTCTGAAAGCAGCATGCGATTCGGGAACTTTGCGTCCACGTGGGCGCGAAGTTCCTGGAGAAACTTGTGCGTCTCAGCAAGATTCTCGCAATTCGTATCTTCCCGTTCGTAGAGATACGGGATTGCATCGAGCCGAAGTCCGTCCACGCCAATCGACAGCCAGAAATCGCAGACCTTCTTCACGGTGTCGTGCACAGCTGGATTATCGAAATTCAGGTCCGGCTGATGTGAATAAAAGCGATGCCAGTAATAGGCCTTCGCCACCGGGTCCCATGCCCAGTTGGATGTCTCGAAATCTTTGAAAATGATTCGGGCGTCCTTGTATTTTTCCGGCGTTTCGCTCCAGACATAAAAGTCCTTGTAAACGAGGTTTTCACTGTAACTGGGATCGTTCGCCACGGCCGTAGCGGCAGCGACAGCGCGCCGCGACTTTTGGAACCACGGATTTTGATCGGACGTGTGATTGATCACTAGTTCGGTGATCACGCGCAGATTCCGGTCATGCGCGGCGTCGAGAAATGCTCGGAAATCATCGAGCGTGCCGAAATTCGGATTTACGTCAAAATAATCGGCAATGTCGTAGCCGTCGTCGCGCATCGGAGACGGATAAAACGGCAGCAACCAGATCGCCGTGACGCCAAGTTCCTGCAGATAATCCAGCTTCTCCATGAGCCCGCGAAAGTCGCCCATGCCGTCGCCATCACTGTCGCAAAATGTTTTAACGTGCAGCTCGTAGATGATGGCGTCCTTGAACCAAAGCGGATCGACGGATGTATTGGTATCCCCCTGTGCCATGGATTAACTCTTGACGCACGAAACGTGCAGCGCAATTGATCGATTTTGCATCTTGCGAAAGTAATGCTTCCGTTCGACTTAACACACCCAATTACGGTATCATCACTCCTTCGCTTTATTGACGGCAGTTTTTATCACGGATGGGACATTCCAAACTAACTTCTTCCGCGAGACCCAAACCGAAGAAACGCGCCCGAATGCCACAGTCGCGGGTCGGACCGCGCACCATCGCCCCGCCACTCGCACCCGGAGCCCCGAGTGACTTCGAATTGATGAAGGGAATCCAGGCCGGCGACCCCGATGCGTTGTCTCAGCTATACGACCGCTATAACGGCATTCTCAAGGCGCTGATCCTGCGAGTCATTCACAATGAGGCTGAAGCCGACGATCTCTTGCAGGAGATTTTCATGGAGATCTGGAATCAGGCCAAGAATTTCTCCGAGCAAAAGGGCAAACCGCTCGGCTGGATGGTGACGCTCGCACGGCGACGGGCCATCGATGGCCTGCGCAAGAAGCAGGCTTATGCGCGCGCAGAGGAACGCCTGCAAAACGAAACGGAGCAGCAGCCCGACGCGTGGGTGCACAATGCCACCGAAGAAGAAATCGTGCTGAGCGACACGCGCGTGCTGATTCGCAAGGTGATCAGCGGACTGCCACCGGCCCAGCAACAGGCTATCGACCTCGCATTTTTCAGAGGCATGAGCCAGCGCGAAATCGCAGCAAAAACGAATACACCATTGGGGACGGTAAAAACGCGGCTGGAATTAGGACTTAAAAAAATTTATGACGGTCTGAAAGACTTGAGAGATGAACTTTGAGGAGTTTCAAAACCAGTCCCGATTGTACGTGATCGGCGCACTGGAGCCGGAAGAACTCGAGGAGTTCGAGAAAGCGCGGCAGAAATTCGGAAAAAAGGCGGAAGACTTCATCAGCAAATGCTATGCGTTGCACGAAGCGTTTGCGCTAAGCCTGCGGCCAGCAAAGTCTTCCGACTCGATCAAGGGTCGCCTCATGGCCATGGTAAAGGCCAAGAAGCAATCCTGATTGCTGCCCCTTCTCCTCTCAGCAGTCCAGCTCGCGGAGGATAAATTCCTGCAGAAAGCCATAGAAGTTTACCTGGAACAAGCTCAGGTCCCGGCGGGATCCAATCGGTGAGCGAAGGTGGTCGTTCAGTTCTAGCTCGGTGAAATTGTTTTTTGCAGCGATGACGAGCCGGGCCTGATTCAGCGCGCACAACCATGCGTCGGCATGTTTGGTCGGAATTCGCAGAGTTCTGCCTGCTAGACTTTTTTCGTTTCCATTTAGTTGCTCCAGATCGGCGCCCACGGTCTGAGTCGCGGTCTGAAAGAGACGGCGCAATTCAGGTTCTACATATACTTTCCACTCGGCGCACAGTTCCGTCTCTTTTCCGTTTATCGGGGGGCTGAAGATGCGTTGTTCGGCGGCAGGCGCGCCTTCCGTCTTGGCGCTTGCGGGAATTTGCCGAAGCAGTTCGGCAAGGAACGGGTCAAGCTCGGAGATTTCGATCTGGTTCTTCCGGCGGCGAATCTCCATGACTAAGAAACCTTCTCAATTGTGGCGAGTAGAAGGTAACCGTGCAGTTGCTGCACATAAAGTTCGGCGCGTTCCTGCATGCCGCTCCATAAAATCGAACGTCCATTCTGATGCACCTCTAACATGTGTCTCTCTGCTTTCTCGCGCGGATAACCGAAGACGCGCTGGAAAACCATCGTTACGTAGCTCATCAGATTTACCGGATCATTGTGGACCACTACTTGCCACGGCAGATCGAGCGCCTCTTCCGCACGCGTTTCTTTTTCAATTGTCGGCGCACCAATAGTGGATGGCGTCGCATCCCTCGGAAGGATTGCGATTCCAGCGATTAGAGGCCCGGCCACTTCGGCGCAAAGTGGCTCAACGCTCATGAGAAAAATGCTAACATACGCCGACCTCAGTTCAAACCTGTAGCCGGCGGGATCACTGATGCCGGCTACAGGCGCGAAGAATTTTCTCCTGCGCCGCTTTCATTTTGTGCGCCTTCCTCGGCGTCTGATCGTCGAACCGGTGCAGATGTAAGAGCCCATGGACGATGTACAGTTTCAACTCGCGCAAAAGCGAATTCCCAAATGCGCGGGCGTGGCATTGTGCGGTCTCGACACTGATAAAAATTTCGCCGTGTTGAAAGGTCAGTACGTCAGTGGGCCCCGATTGTCCGAGAAACTTTCGATGCAAAAGCGCCATACGCCGGTCGGAAATCAACCAGACGAAAATCTTGCTTAGCTTGCGCAAGTCAGTTCGCGTGCGCTGTTGCAAGCGCAGTGAATGCTGCACGGCGTTGCCCGTGAACTTTTCGAGATCGGCAACATTGACTGAGATTTTTCGCTGCAAATTGTGCACGGTGACTTCCGGAACTGTCATTCTGAGCGACGCAAAGAATACCTAGTCGTTGCTACTGCACGAACGAGAACAATAATCAGAGATGTTTTGCTGCGCTCAACATCACATTGTTCGTCAAGCTGGTGGCCTGTGTTCCGCCTGAAAATTGCGCGTGATCAAACGTGCACCCTTATCGAAGCTCAAATACGCCCACGCCCATTGAATTAACACGAGCAAGCGATTGCGGAACCCGACAAGAAAGAGGATGTGCACGAATAACCATGCCAGCCACGCGGGAAGCCCGCTAAGATGAAAAAATTTTAGATCCGCAACGGCCTTATTGCGGCCGATCGTAGCCATGCTTCCCTTATCGAAATACCGAAATGGCTTCGGCTCTTCGCCGCGAATCATTCGCAAAATATTGCGAGCTGCATGACGCCCCTGTTGCATCGCCACGGGCGAGACTCCCGGCAAGGGCTCTCCGGTTTGATGCGAAAAACTTGCCAGGTCGCCAATCACCTGCACTTCCGGATGTCCAGGAATGCTGAGGTCGTCGTTCACAATAACTCGGCCAACGCGGTCAACCGGTACGCTGAGCGTTTTCCCGACGAACGACGCAACATTGCCGGCGGCCCAAATTTTCACGCGGCACGGAATAAATTCGCCATCTAGTTGCACACCTTCCTCGGTAATGTTCGTCGCGCGTGCGTTCGTGCGCACTTCTACGCCAAGCTCGACTAATTGTTTTCGCGCGCTCTCGGACAAATCCGGCGGATACGCGGCGAGCAGGGACGGCGCGCCTTCGATGAGCATCACCCGGGCCTGCGACGGATCGATGTGGCGAAAGTTTTTGGCGAGTGTATACCGTGATATTTCTGCGATCGCACCCGCCATTTCAACACCGGTCGGGCCACCGCCGATGATAACGAACGTCATCGCCGCCTTGCGTGCCGGTTCATCTTCAATTTTTTCCGCGTATTCGAACGCTAAAAGGATCCGCCGGCGTAACTCGACCGCGTCTTCAAGACTTTTTAATCCCGGCGCGAGTTTTTCCCACTCGTCATGCCCGAAATAGGAATGCCGTGCGCCGGTGGCGAGGATGAGATAGTCGTAATCAAATACCCGATCTTTCGTTCTTACTTTTCTGGCTTCGACATCCACGGACTCCACCTCGGCGAGGATGACTTCGACGTTTTTGCATTTGCTCAAGATTGCGCGCACCGGGCCGGCGATGTCGGCGGGCGAGAGCGCTGCTGTTGCCACTTGATATAGTAGAGGCTGAAACAGGTGGTAATTCGTGCGGTCGATTACCGTCAGATGCACATCTTTACAGGCAAGCTTCTTCGCGGCCTCAAGCCCTCCAAAGCCTGCACCGACAATGAACACCTGCGGCTGTTTCCGTGCGGGAGATTGCATCCGGCAAATTGTACGATGTTTGAATCGCTGGCGCCAGCGAGCTCGCCCTTCGGGCTATATTCCATAAACCCGAAAGGCATCGGAGCTGGTACAGAGGCACCATAATAAAGCGTTTGTCATTGCGCCTGACCGAATTAACTTCCTTCCTGTATGCCGAAGTCCATTGCACGCAGCAAAACGCGCAAAGCAGTGGCGAAACGCTTCAAGATTACTGCCCGTGGGAAGGTCTTGAGATCGCGTTCCTCGCGACGCCATCTATTGTCGTCGAAAAGCGCAAAGCGCAGACGCCGGCTGGGCAAAGCAGCGCTTGTCGACGACACAGATGTAGCGCGAGTAAAGGCGAATCTTCCTTTCAGCTGACGGAACTGCAGCTTAATAGCGAAAGTCCGGCGCCGCGATCTCTCCCGCTGCTCTTTGTGTTCGGATTGTCGTCGTCGTGCTTGTGGTCGTGACTCCGTACCACTGCCGGGCCGCTTCTAACGAATCAGGCGCAGGCTCCGGGCTGTAAAGATCACGCCGATTGACAAGCGTTGTGCAGGATATCGCGGCAACGAAAACAAAAACAAGCAAGAGAAACGCGAGCCATTTCACGTCCTCGATGCAAACAGAAGCGCAACGCACTGTCAATGCGCTGATCCTTTACCGACACGAGCACACCATCGCACCGACCTTGGGCTGCGTTTTCAAGTTGCGCATCTCTCTGGTGCGAGGAAATTTCTCCTCCGTCAGGGGCTATGGATTGAGGACTTACAAATCCCGCCAGGGCAGGAATGCAGCAACGGTAGTATGATCCTCCTTGCCGTAGTTCTCTGGCGGGCTTTTTTTTGGTAAGCCGCGTCACTCGGTCCGGCCGGTCCGGCAATTCGTAATGAAACTTCTCAAGATCAAAACGGCGCGCTTCTCCGAGGTAATCGAAAACTGCGGTAAGCCGCACATCTACACGCTGTGGCAGAAGCCGTCCGCTGACCGCCATCTCCAAGCACAAATCAAGAAAAACCGTGCGATGACAATCCTGAAGAGCGAAAGCGGAACCGATTTCGGGATAGTCGCCTTTAAGGAAAGCAGGGAAGCGCGATATCTAATTTTTCCAAAATCGCTACAGCCCTTTGCGGAAAAGCGCATCATCGGAATCGACTGGGCGCTTGTGCGTGAATAGCCCGTTTCGAAGCGCTGGAGTGTCCGCTGTTCTCAGCGGATCTAGTTTTCAGCTTTTTTATCCAGGCGGCCACGCCAGTGCGCGTTTACCGAGTAAATGCACATGCAGATGCGGCACGCTTTCGCCTGCGTCAGGGCCGCAATTGATCACGACTCGATAGCCACCGGAGAGCTCCAGCTCCTTCGCCACGTCACGCGCAATCAGAAGCAGTTTGCCGAGCAACGCGGCGTCCGCATCGCTCGCGTCCGCAAGACGGGAAACGGCTTTTTTCGGCACGATCAGGACATGTACTGGCGCTTGGGGATCAACGTCGTGAAACGCAATCGCGTCGCCATCTTCCCAGATGATTTTTGCCGGGATTTGCCGCGCGATGATTTTTTCGAAAATTGTCATGAACCGTAGCGTTTCATTAGCGCAGCGAACAATCAAGCCGCGCCCGACCGGTAGCGAAGGCCAGCTTTTCGCGAACGAAGCAGACAATTTCCTCGCGCAACGCGTCACAGGCGCGCGTCCATGTTTTCGTGCCTCGGAGATGCTTCACACAAAGTTGCAGCGACGAAAGCCGAAGGTTGTCAGCGCCGGCTTCGATCAAGGCGTCGATTCGCTTTTCCAACAAACCGAAAAACGCGAGCTCGTATCCCGCACCGGCACAATAAGCGACATCCACCAACGAAATAGAAATAGGCGGCGGTCCGGGCGTAAAGTGCCGGCAAATCTCCTTGTAGCCTATCGCCTCCAACACGTCGCGTACCGTTTGCGATAACTGGCTGAAGGCGACCACGTTTTCGTCATTTCGCAGGTGCAGATAAAAAGCAATGCTTTCGGTCACGTGTTCAGTGAGCCACCAGCCGGGGTAACCAGCTTCGTTAGCAGCCCGCGTGATCGCCGCGTGAAGCCAGTCACGGTTGAACTCGAACAGCTGTCCCGAGGTTGTCCGTAGATATGGAAACTCTTCTTTAAACGCGACCATGATCTTTGATTGCGCGCTCGCGCGAACGACGGGCGGCGTTCGCGTTCTCCTTCGTTGTCTCAGCAGGAAACAATTCCCGTTGAAGCGCATTTGGTTTTATTCGGCGTCCCAACGTGTGAATGGCATCCACGAATTCGTCGACATCGTGGAAGCGCTGGTACACCGACGCGTAACGCAAGTAAGCGACCTCATCGATCTGGCGCAGCTTTTCAAGCACTCTCGTGCCGATCACCGAAGAGAGGACTTCGCGTCCGCCGGTCTCGAGTTCGTGCACGATTTCGTCCACCATGTCCTCCAACGTAAGCAAACTGGCGGAACGCTTTTCAAAAGCTTTGGCGATGCTGGCAGCAAGTTTGCGACGGTCGAACGGCTCATGCGTTCTGTTGGTTTTTATCACGCGCAGGTCCGAACGCTCGATCTCCTCATAGGTCGTGTAGCGGTATTTGCACTTTAGACACTGGCGGCGACGACGGATGCTGGAACCATCGCGCGATTGACGGGAATCGATGACTTTGTCGTCACGCGACCCGCATTTGGGGCAACGCATAGTGTCTGACGCTATTTAGCACACCATAAATTGTGGCGTCAATGCTTTCGTTTCAATTTTACGACGAAAAAACATCGAACGCTGAATGAGATAACAACGCCGCGAATTCAATTCGAAGTTGGATGTTCGATGGTGATGATATAGCGGTAGCGCCAGCAACTTACACGCAGTTCGATGCAAAATCGCAAAACACGCACTGCAACTTACGGCCCGTGGTTGGTTGGCCTTGGTGCTGCCCTGTGGGGAACAGAAAGCGCGTGGCGTATCCCGTTAAACGAATTATTTGACGCAAAAGTAATCGTTTTTTGGGAACACGTTTTCATCCTGATCATGTTCCTGCCGATTCTGATCTCGCGACTGGACGAAATCCCGAGAGTGCGGGCACGCACATGGGGCTTTTTGATCTTCTCGGGGTTTGCCGGTTCCGCGGTGGGCACGGTCTTTTTCACGCTGGCGTTGAAGTACGGCAACCCGACGGTGGTAAACGTGGTCCTGAACATTCAGCCCGTTATCTCAACGCTCGGCGCGTTCCTCCTTTTCGGCGATCGCCTTGCTCGCCAGTTCTTCCTTTACGCTGGGATCGCAATCGTCGCAGGCGTGTTTGTATCGGTCGCGTATCCGACTCAGATCGGAGTTTCATTTGAGCGCGTGGGTCTGAACGTGGGCACAGGGTACGCGCTGATCTGTGCGTTGTTTTGGAGTCTTTCTACCGTCGCCGGACGCGGTGTAATGGTTGGCATGTCACTGCGACTCGCCTCCGGAATGCGCATCGTGATCGGACTCATTTGCATGACGCTGATTCTTTTGGCCTACGGCAAACTGAACGGCGCGGCGCTCTGGCCGGAGGCCGCGCAAGCGCATCCAATAAAGGCGATCGTGTTGCTGTTTTTCCTCGCGTCGATCTCAGGCGGGATTCCGCTCCTGATTTATTTTCAAGGGCTGCATCTCACCCGCGCATCGACAGCCGGTTACTTCGAAATGATGCAAACGCTCGCCGCAGTCTGCATCACCTGGGGTTTCTTCCACGCCAGTCTTCACCCGCATCAGGTAATCGCGGCCATCGTTCTGATTGCTGCGGTAGCGATGGTGCACCATATCCAACAAAAGGTCGAACCTCATAACTGATCGCTCTCCAAATGAAACTCGTCCGCTGGCTCGTGATCATCTGAATTGTCCTTCTGCTGGTTTACGGCGCGTCGCCTTACTTTTCGTTTTGGCGATTCACGGCCGCCGTACGATTGCGCGATGCCGCGGCAATAAGTGCGCGCGTTGATTTTCCTGCGGTTCGAGCTTCCCTGAAAAAGCAACTGGTGGCGCGTTTCAACCAGACCAGCAGTCACAAGCGGTGGAGCAACCTCGGCCCAACGCTCATCGATGCCATCATAGATGCTTACGTCACACTGCATTGCTCTCAAATCCCGAAGCGCTAAAGAATCTGAAAGCGCCGCGCGAGTTCCATTTCGAACTCGGCAAAAACGAAAACTGGTCGAAAGTGAAATACGCGTTCTTCACGGGGCCGCGCAGTTTTGTCGTCGATCGTGATGGAATCAAGCTCAGGTTCCATTTCACAGCCTCAGGCTGGCAGCTTCACGATCTCGACCTCGGTTTGACCGACGAGAAGCGTTAATTTCCGACATCGATCGCAAAACGAGTCGCTCGATTTGCCCTGAGGCTTTCTATAGCAGGCTAAATTCGCGGGCCCGCTTTGGAAGTACTCCGTGTTTCGCGCAAAGATCTGCAAAAGTCTGCAACCCTTGCATCTCTCGACTTCCAAAGCGGAATCGAAGATGCTCGTTGTAGTAACGATCGAGAAATTCCTGCGTGATTTCCTGTTTGTTATCAGCGATGTCTGTCACAGCGTCTGACACGATGACTGGGATGTCGGCAAGATTTTGGTCTCGTAATCCGCGTAGGCGTTCAGCGATGGACTTTGCATCGGGGACTTCGGGTCGGATCAGCCAGAGCGCGTAAACAAACGGAAGCCCGGTAAGTTTTTTCCATTGCTCACCAAGATCCCAGAATTGAAATTCATCGGCGTGGTTTTGCCGGAAGGTAATCGCTTGATCGCCAATGATGAGGCGCGCGAGAGATGATCCTGCGCTCCCCGGAACAGCGCCGGTCAAACGAGCGGCCGATCCAAGCTCTGCTAGAAGACAACGCAACAGATTGACCGCAGTTTCAGACGCCGGATCAAGTTCGATTTCCTCGATGTTCGAGAACTCGCCACGGTGCGCAACTACTACGCTGTAAACGAGGCCGTCGGATGAAATGGAAACGTCGTCAACGATCCGATAGATTGGGTTGCGCAGAAATTCGAAGCTGGAAACAAGCGCGACGTCGAGTTGGCCTTTCGCGAGTCGCTGACACAAAGCGGACGGATGGTCGAACTCAACCTTGCCTGGCCAGCCTCGGATGAGCGGACGAGCGTTTAAATACTTAACGCAACCGACGCGGACGGATTTCAACGTAAACAGTGATCGAGTCGCCGGTTATCATGAGCGTCGGTGTTGCAACGGCATCCTTCGATTTCGCTCGGAATGACGAAGCGCTACGCGCACGCAAGCTCTGCAGACGCTGGCGCGGCGTGTGTCCCATCCGACTGGTGCGAAATATGCCTATAATGACTGTCGCGTTGGACAGGCTCGCGGCCAGCTTCGCGAATGGCGTGTTCAAGCGCGGCGATAGTTTGTTGCTGCGGCGTGGTGGCGCCGGCCATGTGAAAAATTTTTTCCTCCAAGATTGTTCCATGGAGATCGTCCACACCGTAGCTCAACGAGACCTGCGCGAGAGGCAATCCGAGGCTGACCCAATACGCCGTCAGGTGGTCGATGTTGTCGAGGTAAATACGGCTCACCGCGAGATTGCGCAGCTGCTCAAATGCGGAAGCGCGCTTGATGTGGGCAAGTATTCCGTGGGATTGCGTTGGTTCGAATGCAAAAGGAACAAACCCAGTGAACCCGCCGGTTTCATCCTGCAATTGCCGCAGTTGGCGCATATGATCAGCCCGATGCGCAAGCGTTTCGATTTGTCCGTAAAGCATCGTGCATGTGCTGCGGCCGCCCATCGAATGCCAGGTGCTATGCACGTCGAGCCATTCGGCCGCGGTTTCCTTGCCGCGGCAAATTTGATCGCGCACGACCGGGTCGAAAATCTCGGCGCCACCACCGGTGATCGAACCAAGCCCGGTTTTGCGCAGAATTTCCAACATATCGCGAATCGGCATCTTGAAGACTCGCTGGGCCAAATGGCGGACTTCGATCGCGGTAAATGCCTTTATATGCAGTTGTGGATCGAGCACGCGTAGTCTTCTCAAGAGATCGAGGTACCAGTCTTTTTTCAAAGTGGGATGCAATCCACCAACCATGTGCACCTCGGTGACGCCGAGGCGGAGCGCATCCGCCACGGCCTGGACGATTTCGTCAATTGCGTATTCGAATGCGTGCGCGTCGCGTTTCTTGGCGGCAAACGCGCAAAACTGGCAGGATAAGATGCAGATGTTTGAGTAGTTGATGTACCGATTGTGGATGTAGGTCGCGTAGTTGCCGTTCCTTCGCTCACGCACCACGTTGGCGATCATTCCCAAGGCGTTAAGATCGCTTGTTCCATAAAGCGTCAGAGCATCCGCTTCTGAAATCCGTTGCTGTGCCTCCACCTTTTCAGCGATCGGTCTGAGTTCTTTCGGAATGAGCTGGTAATTCATCGGTGGATTCTGTCTAAGCCTCGGTCAAGCTTGCACAGGTCGCTGCTGGCTTGCAACAAAAACGATGGCTACGAGGGTGGTGCAGTGCCGACTTTTAAGGAGTTGCATTTTTCTGGCAAATTTTGTGTGGGCCAACGTCTAACTCACGATGTCTCAGAACGATCGAGGAAACCAGGGCAGATCGGAAGAAGATGCCGATGACGTGCGGCTGATGGAGCTTGTCGGCCGCGGCGACACGCATGCGTTTGAGCAGCTCATCGAGAAGCATCAGACGTTGGTGGCGGGCACGGTCGCGCGCATGCTTGGTAGCAGTTCTGACGTGGAAGACATCGCGCAGCAGGTCTTTATCCGGGTTTGGAAAAGTGCGCGTCGATATGTTCCGCGCGCCAAGTTTACGACCTGGCTGTTGAAAATTACCCGCAACCTGGTCTTTAACGAGATGCGCCGCACCAAGCGTCGCCCTCATGTTTCGCTGCAATCAGAGCCAGGCGCGGAGGATCCGCCTTTGAAGGATGAGACGAACCTCGCGCCGGACGCATCTTTTTTGGAGTCGGAACTGCAGCAGGCGATTGAAGAAGCGATTCAGCGGCTCCCGGAAACTCAGCGGATGGCGCTCGTCCTGCGCAGGTATGAACAGCTCAGCTACGAACAAATCGCCGAGGTCCTCGATCTCTCGGTGCCGGCTGTAAAAAGCGTGCTTTTTCGCGCACGCACAGAACTCCGTTCTCGGCTGAGCAAATATCTCGATTAGTCCGTCTAATCGCGTCTCACTGGCGCTCCTCGTCCTCAAGGACTCGACCTCGGACGCGGCGTGTTTCGGTGTGATGCGTCAACACATGCACGCGTCCATCGCTCCCGCGGAAAAATGCGCTTAAAACCCAGCTGACGAAGCTGATCACCATCGCACCCCAGAATGCGCTCCAGAAGCTGTCTACATGAAATCCGACAACGATACTGGGTACCAGAAGCAGCAAGAGTCCGTTTAAAACCAGAATGAACAAGCCCAGCGTAATGAGGATGACTGGCGCGCTGAGGATCAACAAAAACGGCCGCACAAAGGCGTTAAGAATACCTAGCAAAAGCGACGCCCCGATGAGCGCCGCGACTGTGTCGTAACGGATCCCACGAATGATGGACGAGGTCACCATCACTGCAATCGTCGTCGCAGTCCAGCGGAAAACGAATTGTTTTATGCCGATCATGTCTCCCTTAATTTACCCGATCTCGTAAAGAGGGCGAGAAAGCACTTGCGAACGAGTCGATCAACGTTACCGAGTTGAAGTCACTTAACCACTGAACACCTGTGCCAAAAAAAACGAAGACTGCTGAAGATATAAATAAGCCCTCGCCAGAGTCAGACGCGCCGGCTTCAACAAAAAAAACCGGCAAACGCCAGCCGCCACGACGTGCAGCCACGGCAAAAAAGCCGCGCAAGCCGAGCGGGACAAGAGATGCGAGTGAGCGAACTGCGCACATTTCAGCATCTCCAAAGGCGGCCGTGACGCCCATGTCGGGGGAACCTTCAGAGGACGCCGTTCGCCTTCGAGCCTATTTCATTTCCGAACGCCGACGCAGATTTGCTTTGCCTGGCGAAGCAGAGTCCGATTGGCTCGAAGCGAAGCGCCAGTTGCTGGCCGAGGCTCGGCGCTAAACTCCAGAAAAACCAGCAACACACAATGGAAAGTGCTTTAGCCGACCTGGCGCAGGCGCTACGGGAACGACTCGAAGTGATTCGGGACGAGGAAAGCCGCTGCGATCACGCAAAACACATCGATCGATTGCGCGCCGTCTCAGAAAAAATCGATCGGCTGCAAGAGTCGCTTCCGCCGTCAATCGATCCGCGGTTGAAGCATTATCTCGATCGCAAAAGCTACGATAAGGCGCTCGAGTATCTGGAAAGCTGTAGCGGCGGTCTCTGACCGCCTTGATTCGGATGCTGTATCATTCGGCTCTTATAGGGAGCGACTAGAGATCAACGCGAATACAACTCGACGATGAGCTGTTCGTTGACGATTGGTTGCATCTCTTCCCGAGATGGGATGTGCGCAACTTTGCCGCTGAGCGCATCGCGATCGACTGTGAGCCAGTCAGGCACAGGAGCAATTTGCGTCAGATCGAGGTTCCGCAGGACGAGCTGACGCGATTTCGGTTTGTCATTGATCGTAATTTCGTCGCCTGCTTTCACATTATACGAAGCGACGTTGACGCGACGGCTGTTCACCAGCACATGGCCATGCGACACCAGTTGGCGCGCTGCGCTGCGTGTATTAGCGAAGCCAAGGCGGTAAACAGCATTATCGAGTCGCGTCTCCAGTAGTTGCAGCAGCGTCTCACCGGTCACGCCGCGTTTTTGTAGCGCTTTCCTGAAAATTCTCCGGAACTGCCGCTCAAGCAGACCGTATTGATAACGCAACTTCTGTTTTTCACCGAGCGCGATCGCGTAATCGGACTGTTTGCGCCGTGACCCTCTCGGGCCATGCATGCCAGGAGGATAATTTTTCCGCTCCAACGCTTTGGAAGAGCCGAATATTGGCACGCCATAGCGCCGGCTTACCCTCGTTTTTGGTCCCGTGTATCTGGCCATTTCAGAAAGTTGAGAGTTGAGAGCGTTAGACGCGGCGTTGTTTCGGCGGACGACAACCGTTGTGTGGCACCGGGGTAACGTCACGAATCACCGTGAGATCGAGCCCAATGGCCTGCAAAGCGCGCACCGCAGACTCGCGTCCGGCTCCTGGGCCTTTGACTAATACTTCTACTTCCTTTAGCCCATGGCCCATTGCCTGGCGCGAGGCGTCCTGCGCCACCATCTGTGCAGCATAAGCGGTGCTTTTACGCGAGCCTTTGAAGCCAACTTTCCCGGCGCTCGACCACCCAATCACGTTGCCTTTCATATCGGTGATCGTGACGATGGTATTGTTGAAAGTAGCCATCACATGCGCAACCCCGGAATGAACATTCTTGCTCCCTTTGGCCTTGACGACCTTCGGCTTTTCAACCTCGTCGGTTGAGAGCGAAAGATTCTCCGGCGTTCCGGCCGTAGGCGCAGGTTGTTCTTTCTTTGGCTTCGCCGTTTTCTTTGGTGCCGGACGCTTGGGCGCTGCTTCGGCTTTTGGAGCGGCTTCTTTGGGGGCCGGCTCCTTTTGAGCGGTATCCCCGGACGTCTTTGTTTTGTCCGGAGTTTCGGGATTCGTTTCTTCAGCCATGTGATTCGATGCTTAAACTTTGCCGGCTTTCGCGTCGGGATTGCGAATTACCCCCACCGTCTTGCGAGGTCCTTTACGTGTCCGGGCATTTGTTGAAGTGCGTTGACCGCGCACGGGCAAACCTTTGCGGTGACGGATGCCGCGATAAGAATTGATCGCCTGTAGACGTTTCAAATTGCCTTGTACGTCGCGGCGCAGATCGCCCTCGATTTTGAGCTTGTTGTTAGTGATAGCGTGAATGATCTCATTCAACTGCTGCGGCGTAAGATCTTTCGCCCGGACGTTTGGGTCGATGTTCGTCTGCTCGAGAATGCGCCTCGCAGTGCTAAAACCGATTCCGTAGATATACGTCAGAGACACCTCGACGCGTTTGTCTGCGGGAATTTCAACTCCGAGTAATCTTGGCATGGTACTGGTTAAATAAGTTACAAAGTTAAAACCGTTCAGCCCTGGCGTTGCTTGTGCCGCGGGTTCTTGCAGATCACCCGCAATACGTTCTTGCGCTTCACAATCCTGCAACTCGCACAAAGTCTCTTTACTGATGGTCGTACTTTCATAATTCGCGAAATCGAAACCGCGGCCGCCCGCGGGGCTGTCATTTTTGGCGATAAATAATTCGCCCCTTCGACAAATCGTAAGGTGAAATCTGTAGCATAACTTTGTCTCCTGGCAAGATCCGAATGAAATGCAGCGCATTTTGCCGGAGATATGTGCCAGCACGCCACGGCGCCCCGGAATCTCGACCCGGAACATGGTGTTAGGCAGCAACTCGACGACGGTGCCCTCTAACTCAATTGCGTCTTTGCGCGCCATGTCAGAATTTCGGGGTCGTCCTTCGTAATCAGAACCGTGTGCTCGAAGTGCGCCGATGGCAGGCTATCCGCCGTGCACACTGTCCAGCCGTCGTCGAGCAATCGGACATCGGACGTGCCGATATTAATCATCGGCTCAATCGCGAGCGTCATTCCCGCCTTCAATTTTGGTCCGCTACCGCGTTTGCCGTAATTGGGGATTTGGGGCTCCTCATGCATTTTGCGCCCAACGCCGTGCCCAACGAATTCGCGCACGACTGAAAAACCATATCGGCGGGCTTCATCCTCAATTTCGGCGCAGATATCGCCCACGCGCCGGCCTTCATGAGCGGCGCTGATTGCGCGCCCGAGCGCGTTCTCGGTCGCACGCAGCAACTGGTCCGTGCGCTCGTCGATGATTCCTACGGGAACAGTCGTAGCATTATCGCCAACCCAACCATCCTGAATAATGCCGATGTCGAGCTTCACTACGTCGCCATACTGAATGCGCCGTTGGCTGCCAATACCGTGGACCACTTCGTCGTTAAGGGAAATGCAAATGTTCCCGGGAAAAACGCGATGGCCCAGCCGATAACCCAGAAAGGCGCTTTTTACGCCGGCGTCCCTCATGAAGTCCGCGGCTGCCTGATCCACTTCCTTGGTTGTAATCCCAGGGCGAATCAGATCGCTGACCCGGTCGAGTATGTCGCTGGCTGTCCGGCATGCCTGCCGCATCTTCTCAATTTCCCGGGCGTTCTTGATCGGAATCATTTCGCCGTCTCATTCTCAATCAATTTTGAGATGTCGGCAAAGACCGCATCGCGGTCGCGGTTCCCGTCGATACGATGCAACATCGACAGCCTTTCATAAAAGGCTCCCAGTGGTTCGGTCTTCGTACGGAACTCTTGCAGACGTGTTTGCAACACGCCTAAATCATCATCATTCCGGCGTTCCAATCGGCCGTCGCAATACGGACACACGGGCCGGTTGGCGAACTGTGCACTCGACGAACTCGTCGTAAAACCGCACTCGCCGCATTGAAGCCGCCCGGTGATGCGATCTCGCACAGTCTCCTCCGATACTTCCAGCCAGATCGCCAGATCCAGTGCTGTGCGTAATTTCGTCAACATCGACATCAAACTTTCAGCCTGCGGCAATGTTCGAGGAAATCCGTCGAAGACGAATCCGTGGCCGCCATGCAAGCGCAACCAGTCCTCGATCAGTTCGATGATGATCTTGTCCGAGACCAGTCCGCCGCTCCGGAGCACTTCGGCAGTCTCCTGCCCCAGCGGCGTCCCTAGATCGCGTTCACGCCGCAAAATCGCACCGGGTGAAGTTACGGGAATCCCGAAGTGTCGCGTAATCATCTCCGCCTGAGTTCCTTTGCCGGAACCGGGCGGGCCGAGAAGAACAAGCCGCCTTTTCACCTATCGCCCATAAAGAAAGATCGCGACCCCGGCAATCACGAGCACTGCGATGCCCACATACAGCCACATCAGTGTGCCGCTCTCCGCCGCTTCGCCGCGCGCGTAAGCAGCGCGATCAAACGAGCGCCCGCGGATTCGGCCCTTGCGCAAAAATCCGTCGTAATGCCGCTGAATCAGGTGCGTCTCCACTTGCCGCATGGTATCGAGCATGACGCCAACAATGATCAGCAGGCTTGTGCCGCCGAAGAACTGAGCCGTGATCACCGGCACATTCAGCGATTGGCTGAGCAAACTTGGGAACACCGCGATCAGCGTTAAAAAGATTGCGCCCGCAAAAGTCAGGCGCGTCATGGTGTAATCGAGGAAGTCGGCAGTCGGTTTTCCCGGTCGCACACCGGGGATGTAGCCTCCGTATTTTTTCAGATCGTCCGCGATTTGGGTCGGTTGAAACTGGGTGGCGACCCAGAAGTAACTGAAGAAAAAGATCATTGCCGCAAGAGCGAGATAATGCGGCCACCCGGTCGAAAGCGCTGCAGCAATGCGATTCGCAGTGGGACTGTTCTTGAAGCCGTAGCTCACGATCGTCGCAGGGAACAAGAGCAGCGCCCACGCAAAGATGATCGGCATCACGCCGGCATAATTCACTTTCAAAGGCATGTATTGCGTTTGGCCGCCGTACATTTTTCGCCCCACTACTCGCTTCGCGTACTGCACAGTAATTTTACGGACGCCTTGCGTAATCGCGATCACTGCGGCGATGACAAAGACGAGAACCAATACGAGCAGCACCAGCACCATCGGGTTTACCTGGCTCGCTCCTTGCCCCGATGGAACAAAAGTCTTCCAAGCCTGCACCAGCGCAGCGGGCAACCGCGCAACAATCCCGATCGTGATGATAAGAGAGATGCCGTTGCCGATACCGCGCTCGGTGATTTGATCGCCCAACCACATCAAAACCAACGTGCCGGTCGTTAGGGAGACCACCGTGACGATTCGGAATTTCCAACCAAGATCGTCCACCAGCGGCACCCCTAGTTGCCTGATTGTATCAGTAATTCCGGGCAGCATCGTGTGATACGACTCCGGGTGCTGAAAGGAGAGCGCTAGCAAGTAACCTTGGAAAATGCACAGCACTAGTGTTGTATAACGCGTCAACTGCATGATCTTCTGGCGACCGCCGTCCTCGCGCGCCAGCCTGCCGAGTTGCGGAATCACTGCAGTCAGCAGCTGCATCATGATCGACGCGCTGATGTACGGCATGATCCCGAGAGAAAAGACAGCGCAGTTTTCCAGGGCTCCGCCGCTGAACAAGTTGAACAGCGCGGCCAGACCGCCTCCGGTGCGCTGGCTGAGCGAAGTGCGAAACCATTCTTGCAAAACTCCCTGATTCACACCAGGCGTCGTGATCGCAGCCCCCAAACGCACAATCACAATTACCGCCAGCGTAAACAAAATGCGCCGGCGCAGCTCCGGTATCTTGACGCTATTTAAAAACGCCGAAATCATTCGCTCTTCTTGTTGCGCGATTTCGTTTTCTTAACCCGCGGCTTATCTGTCGCGACCGCGACCTCTGGCGCCGCTTGAGACGAAGCAACGTCTGCCTGGCTTTTTTCAACCCTGCGCGCTTCACGCAGCGTGACCGTTCCACCGGCCTTTTCAATTTTTTCGCGCGCGGTCGCACTGATTTTGTCGGCTTGCACTTCGAGGTCGTGCTTCAGCTCGCCCTCGCCGAGGATTTTGATCCCGGCAAAATGACCTCGGACGAGATTCGATTCGCGCAAAAGTTGTTCGTTTACAACTGTGCCGGCCTTAAATGCATTGAGGTCACTCACGTTCACAATAGCGTAATGCTTGTGAAACGCTGCGTTATTAAATCCGCGCTTCGGCAATCGTCGAATCAGCGGCATTTGTCCGCCTTCGAAGCCGAGCCGGATACTCCCACCCGAGCGCGCTTTTTGGCCTTTACTCCCCTTTCCGCTGGTTTTCCCGTGTCCCGAGCTTTCACCACAACCGAGGCGTTTAGTGCGGTGGCGCGAGCCGGGCCGCGGCCGCAAATTATGAAGGCGCATCATGTGGTTCACCTCTTCCATCGCGGGACGGAATCCCGCGCAGTTTGAAAATTTGATCCTTGCGGCGAAGCGATCGCAGTGCGGCGATCGTTGCCTTCACCACGTTGGCGTGATTACTTGACCCGAGCGATTTCGCGAGCACATCGCGAATGCCGGCCGCTTCTGCAACGGCTCGCACACCGCCGCCGGCGATGATCCCTGTTCCGGGCGATGCAGGACGCAGCAGCACTCGCGCACCGTCAAACTCGCCGATCACTTCGTGCGGGATCGTATTTTCGTTCAGTGAAACTTTTTCCATTCCTTTGCGTGCCGCCTCAGAGGCTTTTCGAATAGCCTCGGCAACTTCTTTGGCTTTACCAAACCCGTATCCCACCCGTCCATCGTGGTCGCCGGCTACAATCAAGGCGCTGAAGCTGAAACGCCGGCCGCCCTTCACCACTTTTGCGCAGCGATTTATGAACACGACTTTCTCACTCGTGTCACCCTTTGCAGTCGACGCCTTTTCATGCCTGCGCGAGTCTCCCCGCCTTCCTGAGCTTGAGTAATTCATGAATTAAAACTTTAAACCGCCCGCCCGCGCCGCATCGGCCAGTGTCTTCACTTTTCCGTGGAAAAGAAACCCGCCGCGATCAAAAACAACCTGGTCGAGATTCTTCGCAAGTGAGCGTTCCGCGATTGTCTTGCCGACTAGTTCCGCCGCAGCCTGGTTTGCGTGCGCTTTACTTTCGCCAAGCAACAAGCGCTCAGCAGTCGATGCAGCGGCGATCGTGCGTCCCGCATCGTCGTCGATCACTTGCGCATAAATATGTTTCCCGGAAAAATGGACCGCCAGTCGCGGCCGTTGCGCTGTGCCTGCAACTTTTTTCCTGATCCTTCGATGAATGCGCTGCCGCGCTGCCTTACGAAACGTCGCCATGCCTATTGAACGGTCTTGCCTACCTTGCGACGAATCTGCTCGCCTGCGTAGCGAACACCTTTGCCCTTGTAAGGTTCCGGCGGATAAAAACGGCGGATATCGGCTGCGACTTGGCCCACTAATTTCTTATCGACGCCCTGAATGGTGATCTTGGTGTTATCGGCCACCGTGATTTTGATGTCCTTCGGAATCGGAAACGCAAGCGGATGCGAGAAGCCGAGGCTCAAGTTAAGGTTCGACCCCTGGACGGCCGCTCTGAAACCGACGCCCTCGATTTCCAGTTGCTTGGTGAACCCTTCGCTGACTCCGCGCACCATGTTATGTACAAGGCTCCGCGAAAGTCCGTGCAATGCTTTGGCGCTGCGCGTTTCCGCCTCCCGAACGACCGACACGCGGTTGTCTTGCACGCTCGCCCTGATTTCGCGGGGAAGCGTCCACTGCAATTTTCCCTTTGGCCCTTCTACCGACACCTGTCCGCCGTCGCCGACGTTCACCTTGACCTTGTCCGGAATCTCGACCGCTTTATTTCCAATTCGTGACATGGATTCGTGATTCGTTAAATCGTCACCAGACGTAAGCCAGCAGTTCGCCACCGAGTTTTTGCTTTCTTGCTTCGCGCCCCGACACAACACCTCGCGAAGTGGAAAGGATCGCCACACCCATTCCGCCAAGCACTCGCGGAATTTCATCCGCGCCAACATATCGCCGCAACCCGGGGCGGCTGACCCGCCGCAGTCCTGCAATCGCGCTCGATCGATCAACAAGCTTGTTGATGAGTTTGATTCGCGGATGCGCGCCGCTCGTGTCAACCGAGTAATCCGAGATGTAACCTTCCTCTTTCAAGACCCGTGCAATTTCGGCTTTGATTTTCGAGTACGGAACGAGCACCTCCGGTTGTTGCGCACGCACGCCGTTGCGGACGCGCGTCAGAAAATCAGCAATAGGGTCTGTGACAGTGCTCATACAAAAATTCAGGCGGCTTGCGCGGCGGGCGTCCTTGCCCGGTCGCTGAACGGCATGCCCATTTCGCTTAACAGCGATTTAGCTTCCTCGTCCGTTCGCGCCGTGGTGACAATTGTAACATCAAATCCAATGTTGCGCTTGATTTTGTCGAGTTCGACTTCGGGGAAAATCGACTGGTCTGAAATGCCGATCGTGTAATTGCCGTGCTTGTCGAAACACCGGGGTGATACGCCACGGAAATCGCGAATGCGCGGCAGGGCAGCCTTAATGAAGCGCTCCAGAAATTCGTACATATGCTCGCCGCGCAACGTGACCTTCGCTCCGATGGCCTGATCTTTGCGCAATTTGAAATTGGAAATGCTTTTCTTCGCTAGCGTCTCCATAGGCCGCTGTCCCGTAATCAACGCAAGCTCCGCTTTGGCTTCTTCCAGCGCTTGCTTAACGTCGGACTGCGAGCCGACCGAGGTGTTAATCACCACCTTCTCGACCTTTGGGATTTGATGGACGTTTTTGTAGCCGTGGCGTTTCTGCAGCGCCGGCATGACGTGCTCTTTATAGTGACGACGAAATTCGTTTTCCATAATACCGATCTGTACTTATTTCCGTGTCTCTTCGCCGCGCTCGGAATGCTTCCCTTTTTTGTCTTTTTCCGATTTTGCGCCCTTCTCCGGTTTCTCGCGCTCGAGCAATCGTACATTGGAAATGTGAATCGGGCCCTCGCGCTCGGCGACCTTCCCGCTCGGATTATCTTGCGATTTTCGCAAGTGCTTCTTGATAATGCGAACGCCTTCAACCAACACGCGCTGCTTACCTGGAAACACTGCAAGAATTCTTCCAGAAGAGCCCCGGTAATTCCCCGAGATGATCTCGACCTGATCGCCTTTTTTAACGTGATGCTTGATGCGGTTCATAAGACTTCCGGGGCGAGCGACACAATTTTCATAAAGTTGCGCTCACGTAATTCGCGTGCGACCGGCCCGAAAATACGGGTGCCGCGCGGATTCAAATCCTTATCGATAATCACGATGGCATTGTTATCAAAGCGCAGTAGCGAACCGTCCTCGCGTCGGATTGCCTGTTTCGTGCGAACCAGGACTGCGCGCACCACTTCGCCCTTTTTAACAGTCCCGGTCGGGCTGGCTTCCTTAACGTTGGCAGTAATCACATCGCCGATGCCGGCGTAGCGCGTTTGCTTGCCAATCACGCCAATCATCGTCGCCATGCGCGCGCCGCTGTTGTCAGCTACATCCAGTCTGGATCGAAGTTGCACCATCGGATTTTACTTCTGAACGACTTCTACGAGTCGCCACCGCTTCAGCTTACTTAGTGGGCGCGTTTCCATGATGCGAACAGTGTCGCCGGGCTTCGCCTGGTTCTGTTCGTCGTGCGCATAAAATTTCTTCATCTGCTTGACAATCTTGCCGAACTTCGAATGCGGCACACGCGTGACCGTCCGCACGATGATCGTTTTATTCATGCTGCTGGAAACCACCTCGCCTGTGCGCGTCTTGCGCGCAGCACGAGCCGCCGGTTGCTGCGCTGAGCTTGGTGATAACTGAGATTCTTGCTCGGCCATAATCTATTTCCCCTGAGGTTTTTTCGCGCGTTGCGATAGCTTTGTTTCAATTCTGGCGAGGTCGCGCCGCAGTAAACGCAGTCTGCTTGGCTGCTCGAGCTGACCGCTCTGTTGTTGTAGATGCAGATGCAGACTTTCCTGGCGCATGTCGCGCCGCTTGGTCAGCAACTCGTCCATCCCCAGCTCGCTGAGTTCTTTCATTTTCATGGTTGTTAAGCACCCCTCACGTGATGGCGTGTTAGAAACTTCGTCCGCACAGGTAGTTTGTCAGCTGCGAGGCGCAGAGATTCACGCGCGACCGATTCCGGCACGCCATCGAGCTCAAACAAAATATTGCCGGGCCGCACGGTGGCGACCCAAGACTCGGGCTGGCCTTTACCCTTACCCATGCGCGTTTCCGGTGGACGCGACGTTACTGGTTTATCCGGGAAAACACGAATCCACAATTTTCCTTTGCGCTTCATGTTACGAGTGAGCGCGACGCGGGCTGCTTCCAGTTGTGTATTGGTGATCCACGCGCGTTCGAGTGTCTGCAAACCAAACTCGCCAAAATCAATCCTGAGATTGCGCGAAGCAGTCCCTTTTCGACTCCCACGTTGGGCTTTCCGATACTTCACGCGTTTTGGCATCAATGGCATAAAGATTCTCCTAAACTTCAGCCGGCTCGGGTGGCGGCGGTGGCGCCGCGGCAGGTGGAGCGGGCGCTTCGGCAGGCCGCTCTTCTTTTCTACAAATCCAACATTTCACGCCGATCTTGCCGTAAACCGTGTTGGCCTCAGCAAAACCGTAGTCAATCGGCGTGCGCAGCGTGTGCAGTGGAATTTTCCCTTCCCGGTACCATTCTGAACGCGAAATCTCAGCGCCGTTCAGTCGACCGGAGGAACGGATCTTGATCCCTTCCGCGCCAAAATCCATTGCCATCTGCACTGCTTTTTTCATTGCGCGGCGATAAGCGATGCGGCGTTCAATCTGCAGCGCCACGTTTTCGGCAACCAGCTGCGCGTCGATCTCCGGCGTCTTGATTTCCTGGATGTCGATCTTCACCTGTTTGCCATCGGCCATCTTGGAAATTTCCTCCGTCATCTTCTCGATTTCCGCGCCCTTGCGTCCGATCACAATTCCAGGACGCGCAGTGTGAATGGTTACGCGAATGGAATTCCACGCCCGCTCGATCACAATTTTCGCGACTGCCGCGAACTGCAATTTTTTCTTCACGTAGTCGCGAATCTTTAGGTCATTGTGCAAAAAGGCGGGGAATTCCTGTGGCGACGCGTACCACCGCGAGCGCCAGTCGCGATTCACGCTCAGGCGAAACCCAATTGGATTAACTTTTTGTCCCATAAATTTACCGTTTCTTCGTCTTCGTAGCCCGCTTCGACTTCGCTGATGTTTGATCCGGCACAGTTGCCGCACGCTGTGCCTTTTCGCCAGCAACGTCCTTCTTTGCGGCTCTTTTTTCTGCTTGTCGCTTCGCTTTTCGTGTTTCCCGCGTCTCGATGACGATTTCGTCCGAAAGCACGATGCGAATGTGACTGGTGCGCTTCAAAATCTGGCTCGCGCTGCCGCGAGCACGCGCCATGATACGCTTCAACGTCGGTCCTTCGCCGACGGTCGCTTCCTTCACTACCAAACCGTCAGGTTTGAGGTTCGCGTTGTTCTCCGCGTTGGCGATTGCGCTCTTCAGCGTTTTACCGATGAGAAACGCCGCCTTTTTCGGAGTGAACGCGAGCAAATCGAGCGCCGCCGAAACAGGTAGACCCTGGATCTCACGCGTCACTTCGCGCACCTTGAATGGCGAAATCCGCGCATATTTGTATGTCGATCTAATTTCCATTATCTCAAACTCACATCGGGTTGCGCATCCACCTGGAGGCGGTCTCCCACTTTAATTTTCTCCTTCTTCGAATCCATCTCCTGAACCACCGCGCCACAGATTTTCTGCCGCACATCGACGACCCGCAGCGTTGCAATTTTTCGATCGTCGCGCATCACCCGCATCGGCATCCCGATCTTAACTCCTTGTTTTTCGCCAAGGTTGCCGACAACAAATGACCACTCCTCCTTCACGCTGATCACGCTGCCGTCCATCAAACCCAGCTCAGGCGCCTCTGGCGGATTTGTCGCTTTCGTGACCAGCTCGTTCGTACTACGCAATTGCGTTTCAACATCCATCCGCGCCTGCGCGTCGTCACCTTGCGACGTTTTAATGTAGCGCCATATCGCTTCGTTTAGCCGCAGCATCTGATCGCGGTACTCGTCACGCGCCTTCTGCGCCAGTTGAAGATCGCTCACCGCCGCCAGCAAACGCTGCTCCAGTTTCGACCTGTCCTTATTCGCCGATGCCAGGCCCAGCGCTTCCATTCGCAATTGGAGATCGGAATACTTGCGGCGCAGTTCTTCCGCCTGCCCATTCGACTCAGCCAGGCTGCTCGTCAACGCCTTCAAAGATTCCTGGGCAATGGACAATTGCCTTCGCAATTCCTCATTTTCCGCTGTCGCAGGCTCCGCCGTCGCCGACCGCGTTACGGTTTCACTTTTGGATTCTGACAAAGAACTGTTTCCCTGCGCTTGCACTGCCGAAGCAGCCATCAAACACCACCCTATTGCTAACTGCGAAATTCCGATTCCCAATTTGAAACGGCCGTCGCCGCGTCTTTTCAATTGGCAATCGAAAATCGGCAATCGAAAATTCTTTCTTATTTGGTCACCTTCGCCGTGTGCGAACCGTGTTTCCTAAACACGCGTGTCGGCGAAAATTCGCCTAGCTTGTGGCCGACCATATTCTCGGTGACAAAAACGGAAATAAACGTTTTCCCGTTGTGTACCAAAAACGTGTGGCCGACAAAGTCCGGCGTCACCATCGAGCGTCGCGACCAGGTCTTAATCGGTTTCTTGACGCCCGACGCGTTCATCTTGTCGATCTTTTCAAGAAGATACGACTCAACGAAGGGTCCTTTCTTTAACGATCTAGCCATAAATTTCAAGTGAGAAGTCGATTACCGTCACGACTTCTTCTTCGCTCGTCTCCTATCTAAAATGAAACGGTCACTCGGCTTGTGCTTCGCGCGCGTCTTGAAGCCTTTCGCCAACTGCCCCCATGGACTGACCGGATGATGGCGACCACCGCCTCCTTTTGATTTTCCCTGGCCGCCACCCATCGGGTGATCGATGGGGTTCATCACCATGCCGCGCACATGCGGTCGTCGGCCTCGCCAGCGGGTGCGTCCTGCCTTGCCGCTCGAAACGTTCATATGATCGACATTGCCGACCTGCCCAATGGTCGCGAAGCAGTTCTCGTGAATCCGACGAATTTCGCCGGAAGGCATTTTCACTAGCGCATATCCGGCTTCCAGTGCAGTAAGCGTGGCCTGTTGCCCGGCACTGCGCGCGACCTGGCCGCCACGGCCCGGAGTCAATTCAATGTTGTGAATATTCGCGCCCAGAGGAATTGCGCGAAGCGGCAGCGAATTCCCCAAATCAGACGGAACATCATTTCCGGCAACAACAGTCGCTCCAATTTGAAGACCATTCGGCGCGAGAATGTAACTTAGTTCGCCATCGGCGTATTTGATGAGAGCAATGCGCGCAGAGCGATTCGGGTCGTACTCAATCCCAATCACTTCCGCCGCGACACCGTACTTGCGCCGTTTAAAATCGACTCTGCGATACTTTTGCTTGTGACCGCCGCCGATATGTCGCGATGTCAACCGACCATGGTTGTTGCGACCGCCGCTCCTTTTCTTCGGCCGAAGGAGGCTCTTTTCAGGGCGCCACTTGGTAATTTCATCGAACGCAGGCAACGACTTGAAACGCTGCGTCGGCGTTAGGGGGCGAAATTCTTTGAGTGCCATAACTTCTCGCGATTAGATCAGATCGATCTTATCGCCCTCCTTTAACGTCACTATCGCTTTCTTCCACCGCGGGCGACGTCCAAGAGGCCCGCGCAAGCGTTTCTCTTTGCCAGCGTAATTACACGTATTCACATCGACGACTGTTTTCTGAAACAGCCGTTCGATTGCGTTCTTAATCTGAATCTTGTTCGCCTTTGGGCTGACGCGAAAGACATACTTGTTCTGCTTCTCGCTCATCAGCGTTGACTTCTCAGTCAGCGACGCAGTCTTGATAATATCGTGTGGCTCGTTCATCGCGTTCTTTCCGCCAGTTTTTCCAAGGCCTCTTGAGTAACGAGAATTTTCTGGAACGCGAGCAACTGCTCTGTGTTGACATCCGCCGCAGTAGAAAGTTTCACAGGCTTTACGTTGCGGGCCGATTTGTAGGTTTTCTCGTCAAACGAATCGGAAACGATGAGCACCCTCTTGGCATCAGTCTGTTTTCTGAGTAGATCGACGAATGCCTTTGTCTTCAACTCCGAGACAACAAACTTGTCGATGGTTAAAACATCCCCGGCGTTGATGCGTTCGCTCAGCGCTTTTCTAAAAGCGAGTCGACGAACGGACTTTCCAACTTTCTTCGAATAATCGCGCGGCTTCGGGCCAAAAACGACACCACCGCCCCGCCAAATCGGCGATGATTTGTAACCGGCCCGGGCACGACCGGTCCCTTTTTGCCGCCATGGCTTTGCGCCCGACAAATCTACTTCGGCCTTGCTCTTCGTGTTGGCGGAACCAGAACGCCGCGCCGCGCGCATCGCCACTACCGCATCGTGCACAGCCTGCGTGCCGCGACCATCCTCGATCAGGTCGATCTTTGCTTCTTTCGCTGCGGCCTTACTTAAAACTTTCGCGCTCATTTCTTCTGCGCCATTTCACGTAGGGTTTTCGGCTTCTTCGACTTCTCTTCTTCCTCATGCTTTCGGTGCTCAGCATGTAAGGCCCGTAAGTGTTCGGGATGTTTGATGGCCGGTCGCACGATCACATAACTGCCGTTCGCGCCGGGCACAGCGCCGCTTACTAAAATGATTTTTTCTGCTTCGCGCACCTGCATGACCTGTAGATTTTGCACCGTCACCCGCTGATCGCCCATGTGACCCGGCATACCCTGGTTCTTCCAAATGCGTCCCGGCGTGGAACGATTACCAACCGCGCCGATGCGCCGGTGCGTTTTCGAACCGTGCGCCGCGCCTTGCCCGTGGAAGTTGTGCTTCTTCATCACGCCTTGAAAGCCTTTGCCTTTCGAGCGGCCGATTACATCGACGAAGTCGCCTGGCTGAAATTGCGTAACGCTCAAGTTGATCTCGCCCTCGGGAAGATCCTTTTTTAGGCGAAATTCACGCATAAACCGCTGGGGCTCGACTCCGGCCTTCTTAAATTCGCCGACTAACGGCTTGGTCAGACGCGATTCCTTTTGCGCGCCGAACCCGACCTGCACGGCGAAATAACCTTCCTTCTCTTCGGTCAAACGGCGCAGCAAAACATTATCGCCAGCCGCGATGACAGTCACCGAACACAATCGGCCCCTAACGTCGTAAAGGCTGGTCATACCAATTTTTTTTCCAAGAAGTCCGATGCTCATGACCATGCAATCGCAAATGTTTCAGAAGCGCCTCCGCTTAAATTTTAATCGTGATGTCAACGCCCGCAGGCAGGTTCAGTTTCTTCAATTCGTCCACTGTCTTCGAGGTTGGCTCGATGATGTCCAGCAACCGTTTGTGAGTGCGAATTTCAAATTGTTCCATCGATTTTTTGTCCACGTGCGGGGAACGATTCACCGTGAACTTTTCGATTAATGTCGGCAGTGGAATCGGCCCAGCCACGCGCGCCCCCGTTCGTTTGGCAGTATCCACAATCTCCATGGCGGATTGGTCCAGCATCCGGTGATCGAACGCTTTCAGGCGAATGCGGATGCGCTGGCCATTGCTCATTTCGCCTCCTTTTGATCAAGAATCGCCGCGACCAGATTCGCCGGGACTGGCTCAAAATGCGACGGCTCCATCGAATAACTCGAGCGGCCCTTCGACAACGACCGGATCGCCGTCGCGTATCCAAACAATTCCGCGAGCGGCACCACCGCGTGAATGATCACCATGTTGCCGCGCATCTCGATGCTGGTGATCGCGCCTCGCCGCCGGCTCAGGTCCCCGCAAATGTCACCTTGATATTCTTCCGGCGTGATGTTCTCGACCTTCATGATCGGCTCTAGCAAGATTGGTTTGCCCTGCTTGAAGCCGTCTTTCACCGCGAAAATCGACGCCATTTTAAATGCGATCTCGCTGGAATCGACTTCGTGGAACGAGCCGTAAACGATGTCCACTTCCACATCGACAACGGGATAACCGCCCAGCACGCCATTGAGCACCGCTTCGTCGATCCCCTTTTTCACCGCTGGGATGTATTCCCTCGGAATGACGCCACCCACGATTTTGTTCTCGACAGTAAGACCGTTGCCCCGCGCGGCGGGACGGACGTCCACTTCCACGTGCCCATACTGGCCGCGACCGCCTGACTGCTTGATCAGCTTGCCAACGCCGTGGGCGCTGCTGGTGATGGTTTCGCGGTACGCGATCTGCGGTTTGCCGGCGTTCGCGTCCACTTTGAACTCGCGGAACATTCGGTCACGAATGATTTCCAAGTGCAGCTCGCCCATTCCGGCGATAATGGTCTGGCCGGTGTCCTCGTGCGTGTAGACGCGGAAAGTCGGGTCTTCTTCGGCGAGGCGTTGCAACGCGGTCGCCATTTTTTCCTGGTCCAATTTCGTCTTCGGCTCAATCGCCATTGAAATAACTGGATCGGGGAACGATGGCGGTTCGAGAAGAATTGGGTGATCCTCATCACAAAGCGTGTCGCCAGTTGTGAGGTTCTTGATTCCAACAATCGCGGCGATATCGCCCGAGTAACACGTCTCGATGTCTGCGCGTTTGTCCGCCTGGATCTGAATTAAACGCGAAATCCGCTCACGTTTGTTCGTGCGCGGATTGTAAACAGTGTCGCCTTTGCTGAGGGTGCCGGAATAAACGCGGAAGAACACCAGTTTTCCGACAAACGGATCGCTCCACAGCTTGAACGCGATGGAACAGAACGTGCCATTGTCATCGGTCATCGCTTCCATAGGCTCGCCCGTGTCTGGGTTCTGGCCTTTGGCCGGCGGAATATCGAGCGGGCTGGGCAGATAATCTACGACCGCGTCGACCAAATATTGAATACCGATATTCTTGAGAGCAGAGCCGCCAATGACCGGCACGAATTTATTCGCAATCGTCTGGCGACGAATGCCCGCCTTCAACAACTCGGGCGTGATCTCGCGCTCTTCGAGCACTGCCTCGGCCACTTCGTCGTCGAGGTTAGAAACCTGTTGGATTAGTTCGTTGCGTGTCTTCTCAACTGCGTCCACGTGCTCCTTCGGCACATCGGTCACTTCATAGGTAGATCCAAGCTGATCGTTCGCCGAATAAATTATCGCCTTCTTGTTAATGACGTCGAGTTGGCCGCGCAGCTGATCTTCCCTTCCCAGCGGCAGCAAAACCGGCCAGGCGTTTGCGCCCAGTTTTTTATGGATGCTGTCGACCGACATTTCGAAATCTGCGCCGACGCGATCCATTTTATTGATGAACGCCAGACGCGGCACGTTGTACTTGGTCGCCTGACGCCAGACCGTTTCGGATTGCGGCTGCACGCCGGCCACACCGTCGAAAACTGCGATCGCGCCATCGAGCACGCGAAGTGAACGCTCGACCTCGGCGGTAAAATCGACGTGACCCGGCGTGTCGATGATATTGATGCGCTCCTTGACCCCTTCGAACATCTTGTAAACGCCTTCTTCTTTGCGCTGTGACCAAGTGCAGGTTGTCGCGGCTGACGTGATCGTGATCCCGCGTTCCCGTTCCTGCTCCATCCAATCAGTAACGGTGGTGCCCTCGTGCACCTCCCCCATCTTGTGGATCATGCCGGTGTAAAAGAGAACGCGCTCGGTAATCGTTGTCTTACCGGCGTCGATATGCGCCGCGATCCCGATGTTCCGCGTTCGTTCCAGCGGAAACCTGCGATCCGGCGAGTTTGGATTTTTCACCGTGGCCTTTTTCTGTTCCATTGTCGCCGTCGCCATAATTGTCACCACCTGAAATGGGCAAATGCGCGGTTCGCCTGCGCCATTTTATGCGTGTCATCGCGTTTCTTGACGGCGTTGCCCTGGCCGGCAGCGGCGTCTTTGAGTTCTTGAGCCAGCGCGTCAGCCAATCGCAATCCCTTACGGCCGTCGGCAAATCGCACAATCCAGCGTGTGGCTAGTGAGATTTGCCGCGCAGGAGTCACTTCCATCGGCACCTGATACGTCGCGCCGCCAACTCGGCGGGAACGCACCTCCAGGCGCGGACGAACGTTCTCGATTGCTTTGTTTACAATCTCCAGCGGATCGACTGAATCAGAGCCTTCGCGCGACTTATCGATCGCGGTGTACACGACTCGTTCGGCGAGCGATTTCTTGCCCCGCTCCATTACTGTGGTGATGAGACGGGCTACCGCCGGACTCCCATATCGGGAATCGACGTGCTCTTCTTTTTTGTGAACTCTCCTCCGCCGCGACATTGTCGATCGTCTGTTTCAAATTTAATTTGTTTTATTTGGCCGCTGCCGGCGCTGCTTTCGCCGCGCCGCCTCCACCGGCCGCCCCGCCCTTCGGTCGCTTCGCTCCGTACTTGGAGCGACTGCGTCGCCGACCATCCACACCCAGCGAATCAAGGGTTCCGCGCACAATGTGATAACGCACGCCAGGCAAATCCTTCACTCGTCCGCCGCGCACGAGCACGATCGAGTGCTCCTGTAAATTGTGCCCCTCGCCCGGAATGTAGGCAATCACTTCCTGGCCATTCGTCAACCGTACTTTCGCCACTTTGCGCAGCGCAGAGTTCGGCTTCTTCGGCGTGCGCGTCATCACCTGCACACACACGCCGCGTCGCTGCGGACAACCCGCCAGCGCCGGTGACTTCGATTTCACCGACACCTTCCGGCGTCCTTTGCGAATCAGCTGATTGATCGTGGGCATTTTCCAAATCCTAAACGTAAAGCGCCGCCAAAGGTCTTACTCCGGGCGACAAAAAAACCCGCTCCAGGCCGCGCAATAAACTCTCACGCTCCTGATGCGGTAAGCGCCGAATATAGAGGCAAGATCACGATCTGCAAAAAATATTTTGCCCTCCAATTGTCATTCCGAGCGAAGTCGAGGAACCTCTAACTCACATGCAGAATGACTTTGAACTTCTCGCGAGCGATCAACATTCAAAAGCCCGACGCGGACGACTAAAAACCGCGCACGGGATGATCGACACGCCAGCGTTCATGCCGGTGGGCACGCAAGGTTCTGTGAAAGGCGTTAGTCCGCGAGAACTGCGCGAACTGAACGCACATATCATTCTCGGAAACAGCTACCACTTGTTCGTTAGGCCTGGACTCGACGGTATTAAACATTTTGGCGGCCTGCACAATTTCATGAGTTGGGACGGGCCAATTCTGACCGACAGCGGCGGGTACCAGATCTTCTCGCTTGTGAAGTTGCGCAAAATCACCGAGGAGGGCGTCGAATTCCAAAATCACATCGACGGCGCGCGAGCATTCATTTCGCCGGAGATCGCAATGGAAATTCAAGCCGCGCTCGGCAGCGACATCGCGATGGTGCTCGATGAATGCGTTCCATATCCGTGCGAGTACGATTACGCAGCGAAAAGCGCTGAGTTGACGGCGCGCTGGGCGAAAAGGTGCAAAGGTGTAGCCGCGTCGCTGCGCGACGCGCACCCCGCGCACAGTGCGGCGTCTACAAAACAGCTTCTCTTTGGAATCATCCAGGGCGGAACCTTCGATGATCTACGGCGCGAATCGGCGCAGGCGATTGTGGAGCTTGATTTCGACGGCTACGCGATCGGCGGGGTGAGCGTGGGCGAGCCAGAAGAGGAAATGATGCGTGCGGTCGAATCGGCGGCGCCGTTTTTGCCAACAGACAGACCCCGTTACGCAATGGGACTCGGCACGCCGCCGCAAATGCTGGAAATGGTCGCGCGCGGGATGGACATGTTTGATTGCGTGTTGCCGACGCGCCTGGCCCGGAATGGGACGGCGTTTACCGCGAAGGGCACTCTCAACCTGAAAAACGCAGAGTTCACGATGGACAAACGGCCGATAGAAGAAAACTGCGCATGCGAGACGTGCCGGCAATTTTCGCGGGGTTACATTCGGCACCTCATTAAAGCTGAGGAAATTCTCGGGCTTCGCCTGATCACCCTGCACAATTTGCATTCTTATTTGAACCTGATGAGCCAAGCCCGCACCGAGATTGAAAACGGGACATTCGATCAATTTCGCAAGACATTCGTCGCGGAATACAAAACGCGAGATGCGATACCCGTCGAATGATTAGGGCCGTACGTCTTTTATTCTTCACCAGCAGCACGTAATGCAGCGCGCAGATCGGCGACGAAATGTTTGTATTCGCGCTGGCGTGATTCTTCGTCGGGTTGCCGAAGAAGCGATGAAGGATGAACAGTCGCGAGGACTCTTGGTGCGACGTTGGAGGACAATACTTTGCCACGCTCCCGTGTGACCCGGAATCCCGGGCCGAAAATTGCCTGCGCCGCTGTCGCACCCATTGCCACGACAAGGTTGGGCTCAACGATCCGCAGTTCCGCTTCCAGCCACGGACGGCACGCGGCGATTTCGCGCGAGTTAGGCTTCTGATGAATTCGACGTTTGCCGCGGGGCTCCCATTTGAAGTGTTTCACCGCGTTCGTGACGTAAACCTGCGACCGATCGATTCCAGCGTCTTCGAGCGCGCGATCCATGATTTTCCCAGCCGGACCAACGAATGGTTTGCCGGCCACATCTTCGTAATCGCCCGGCTGTTTGCCCACCAGTATCATCGCTGCGCGCTTCGGACCTTCGCCAAAGACAGTTTGGGTCGCTCGTTTGTACAAATGACACGCAGTGCAATGAGCGGCTGCCATGCGCACCGCGGCAAGACTTGATGTATCCGGCGGCTGCGCTGGTCGCGCGTATTGCTGCTCGTCCGTTCGCATCTTCAACTAAAGAATCGAAAATCATCTACATTGTAGCTGTCGCGCCAAAAGGCCACAGAACGTATGCAACTTGAAACCGAACACCTGATCCTGCGCCGCTTCCGCGAAGAAGATGACGATGTATGGCACGGTTATTTGCTAATCCGGATTTCATGCGCTTCTCGTTAGGCGTTTTCACTGAACGCAAACAGACTGTCGCTTTCATCGAGAAAGTTATAGGTTGGGATCGCGCCGGCATCCCGTCGCAGTTTGCCGTTGTCCCGCGTGGCGAGGAAGCGGTTATCGGTTACTGCGGTTTTTTTCATCACGCTGAAGTGCCGGGTGAGATCGAGATCGGGTACCGGCTGGATCCCGACTACTGGAACCGTGGCCCCATCATCGAAGCCGCGCGCGCTGTGCGCGATCACGGCTTTGCAGATTTAAAACTGGCACGCGTGATTTCGCTAATTCATCCGGAAAACATCCCGTCATGTCGTGTGGCGGAGAAAAATGGAGTGAAGGTGGAAAAGAAAATTACTTTTCGCGGTTTTCCGACGCTGGTGTATTCGATAACGCGCGAAGCGCGGCTGGCGAACCGTGACGCTTCATGAACTCGCGCGCCAGCGCCCGATACGCCTGCGCGGCAGGTCCGCTCGAAGCGTATTCCAGAATCGATTTCCCAAAGCTCGGCGCCTCGCTCAACCGAACGCTCCTCGGGATCACAGTCTCATAAACGCGTTCACCGAAATGCTTTCGCACGTCGGCAACCACCTGTTGGCTAAGGTTGGTCCGCGCATCGAACATAGTCATAACGATCCCGCCCAGCTCAAGGCGCTCGTTCGCGCCTGAATCCAGTACTTGCTCGATGAGCCGCACAATTTTCACCAACCCTTCAAGCGCGAAATATTCGCATTGGATCGGGGTCAGCAGCTCGTCTGCAGCGGCGAGCGCGTTACTCATCAAAATTCCAAGCGATGGAGGACAATCCAGGAAAACGAAATCGAATGTCTGATCGGTGCGCAGCGGTTTCAGCGTTTCAGCAAGGCGCGTGAGATGATTTGGCATCCGCGCGATCTCCACCTCCGCGCCGGCCATATCGAGATCTGCGGGCACGATGAACAGGCCTTCGCGTCGGGTTGGCAAAATCTTTTCAGTAATTGAAGCCTCACCAAGCAGCGGCTCATAAAGGCTGACGTCCTCTACCTCCTGCAAACCAAACGAGCTGGTGGCATTTGCTTGTGGATCGACATCGACAATTAAAATCCGCTTGCCCGACTCCGCCAATGCGGCGCCGAGATTCACGGCCGTGGTCGTTTTGCCAACACCGCCCTTTTGATTAGCAATCGCGACGATTTTCATGAAACGCGCCCATTGGACGACAGGCATGATGATGTTGTTGCTTGTGGTAAACGAAAACTAAATTTTTCGAATTTCAGGTTTGGAGTTTCAGCAGTAGCGGTTTAACGGTCACAGAGCTGTGAAAGCCTCTCCAGCAACGATTGAATCGGCATCGCGTCCGAAAATGTCCGAAGCCGAAAAGCGACTCATCTTGCGAAGTCAGGATGCGCGCGGCGTGGTCACGTTGACCCTGAACCGCCCGCAGGCCTTCAACGCTTTATCTGAAGCAATGCTGGTCGATTTGCAGCGCGAGTTCCACGCGATCGCGTCCGACGAATCCGTGCGTGTAGTTATTATTGCGGCTGAAGGCAAAGCTTTTTGCGCGGGTCACGACCTCAAAGAAATGCGGGCCGATCCATCAATGGAGTATTACGAGCGGCTTTTTGCTCAATGCTCCGAGATGATGCTCGCTATCCAGCAGTTGCCGGTGCCAGTGATCGCGCGCGTGCAGGGAATCGCGACTGCCGCAGGTTGTCAGTTGGTCGCGATGTGTGATCTCGCTGTCGCCTCGAGCACCGCCCGGTTCGCCGTGAGCGGAGTAAACGTTGGCCTTTTCTGTTCCACACCCAGCGTGGCCCTTTCACGAAATGTTTTGCGCAAGCAGGCGTTTGAAATGCTCGTCACCGGAGAATTCATCAGCGCGCAGGAGGCAAGAGCGCGTGGCCTGATCAACCGTGTCGCAGAACCTGAACAACTCGACGCCGAGCTCGAGAAGCTCGTCGCGGCGATCATCAGCAAACCACGCGTCGCAGTCGCAATCGGAAAACAGTTTTTCTACCGCCAGGTCGAGCTGGGCATCGCAGCCGCGTATGACGCGGCGAGTCAAATCATGGCGTGCAACATGATGGACGGCGCAGCACTTGAAGGCGTGCAAGCATTCATCGAAAAGCGCCCGCCTCGCTGGAACAAAGAATGACTCACCGAATCGGCGAATCGAAGACTGGTCGCGCTTACACTACCGCGCGACGCGCGGCGTGCAGAGGACTGCCCGCCCTACCTTAACGGTTCAACGTTAACAAACCCGTGATTTTCACTGTTAAAGAACTGGCAGCGCTATCCGGCGGCGAATCAGTGGGCGACTCGACGCTGAAGATCACCGGCGCGGCATCGCTCGGGGAAGCGACACCGGGAGAAATCAGCTTCTTTACAAATCGAAAATACATCGCGCTGCTGCGCAAGACCCGGGCGTCGGCGGTTTTTGTTCCGCCGGATTTTGCCGAACCGATCAATGCCGCGCAGATTCGTGTTTCAAATCCGACCAAGGCATTCGAGCACGTCGTGCTCAAATTCGCACCGAAGCCAATCACTTTTACGCCTGGTATTCATCCCAGCGCGGTCGTCGATCCAAGCGCTCAGCTCGGCGACCGTGTTTCCATTCATCCGCTGGCGGTGATCGAAGCCGGAGCAAAAATCGGCGACGACACGATCATTGGCGCGGGGAGCTACGTCGGACACGAGACGGTCATTGGGTCCGCGTGTCATATTTATCCGCACGTGACGATTCGCGAGCGAAGCCGCATCGGCTCACGCGTAATTATTCACAGCGGCGCGGTAATCGGTGCCGATGGTTTCGGCTTCGAAATGATCGATGGCCGACAAGAAAAAATTCAGCAACTCGGCATTGTCCAAATCGACGATGACGTGGAGATCGGTGCTAACACGACGGTCGATCGCGCGCGGTTTGGCCGAACCTGGATTCAGCAGGGCGTCAAGATCGACAATCTCGTGCAGATCGCGCACAACGTCGTGATCGGCAAGAATACTGTCATCGCAGCGCAGACCGGAATTGCCGGCAGTGTCCAGATCGGTCAGCGTGTCCTAATCGGCGGTCAGGCTGGTATCATTGGGCATATCGAGATTGGCGATAACACCGCCATCGGTGCGCAAAGTGGCATCTCCAAGAACATCAGGGGCGGGGCATGGTGGGCGTCGCCCGCCGTGCCGCTTGCGGAAGCAAAGCAACAAATTGCCTGGATGCGTCGGCTCGGGAAGCTCTTCGCGCGCGTGAAGGAAATTGAAAAGAAGTTGGGGCCATAAAGGCCGGTGTAGCCACGGTGCTGTGAGCCATCTCACAAACCTGAAAGTAAACGCCAACCGACCGGCCACAGGCCGGTGGCTACAGAATTCCTACATCACTTTAGCGTCGGGCGTCAGCAATAAGTCCCCGCAACCCCTCGGCCGAGATCGACTCCGCGCCGCACGCGTGCACGGTCTCGGCCTCCAGCGAATCGGAAGTGGCAACTACCAGCTCGTACCGTTTGGCATACTTGCTCGCTAACCGCTCAATGATGGCATCGGCTGATTGCCCACTGCGCGAATAGAAAATCTGCACGTCCGCGGGCTCAGAAGTCGCCTCCACCTTTTTGCCTTTGCCATCGAAAACGACGACGACGTGCACGCCGGTCCAATCCTGATAATCGCGCAACTGCTTGACCAACGCTTCGCGCGCGAGGGACGACCGGCGCGTGTGAAGCTTGCGCAACTCCGGCCAGGCAAAAATAACACTGTGCCCATCGACAATTAGATAACGCGCCGGCGATTGCATCGATATGATCTAACGCGTGTTTTGTTTCTAATGAATCGGGGCGCCTGGAACTGCAATATCTATCATTGACACCTCGCTTCAGCGAGGTGATCCCATGCTTTATGTTCTCGCTACCGCTTCACCGGTTTTCCCCGAGTGGAGCAAAGCCGCTAAACCGGCTGCATCTGTGGCGTTGCAGGCATCACCTCGATGAAGCGAGGTGATGATAATATCGATCACTTCGACGCCGCGGATTCTTTCTGTGCCGGTTGTTTGATTGGCGTCGATCGGGTCGCAGCAGTTCGCCGCGCTGCGTTCTTGCGTCGCAAATACGCTACGCGCCGCTTGCGCTTGATTCGTACCCGCAGCTGCTGTCCCATGGGCTCTCTATGGATTGAAAATCGCAGAAACGCAATCGGCATTGCAACCGATCGTGCTTTTTCTTCGTACGGTCTCTCGGGCTCAAAGACGAAAACCAGGGGGACGGCTCTCAATCTTCGGTGGCAGTCGCCATAAGAGGAATCCCAACCCTCCCTTCTCCTTGCGAAGAAGAGGCGACCTGTGTGCCGAACCGACCATTGAGCCGCACGAGTCTCCTAGGGGCCGTGGAAATCGTCATTGCTTTTTCACGGGATTCGTTGTTAAAAGGCACACCCTTATGGCGCAAAGGGAATCAGCCCTTTTTACGGTCACTCCCGGGAGCTTGAGCGGGCTCGCCGTGGTTTTTCTTTTGCTCGCGGCGTTTTTCGCTCTCCTCAACGGCCAGAAAGTGAAAGCTCTTCGCGCGAACGCCGCGACGCCGGGCGCGCCCGTGCTGGCGAAAGTGAGCGCCCCAACGCGTGGAACAACTGAAGCGCAACAACAGGGCAAAACCGCCGACACCGAAGATCGAGCCGCAAAAGCCGAAGCAGCACTCGCGCAAGCGGACAAAGAAAAGGCAGATCTCAAAGGCAAACTAGACGCGAGTCAGCAGGAAATTGCAGCGTTACGCCAACGCGCGGCGGGAACGCAAACGAACTCGAATCCGTCCGCGCCCGGCGCCCCGGCGCCAGCCGACAATGCGCAAAGCTCTGATTTACAATCGCAAGTCGATGACCTTCGGCATCAGCTCGATGGGGCTGAGAAAGAAAAAGCGTTGCTGGCTGAAAAACTCCAGGACGCACAAAAGCGCCCGGCGCAGGTCAAAGAAGCTCCCAAAGCAGAAACAAGGAAAAGGCGTGAGACTGCGAGTGTACAACGGGAAAGCAGCAGCAGTCATCGTGCGGGTGTGCACGGAGCCGTGCTTGCGTACAATCAGGCTTACAATTTCGTAGTGTTAAATCTCGGGGCGCGCAATGGAGTGGAGCCGAACTCCGAAATGCTCGTGTTGCGAGACGGGACGTTGATTGGAAAAATTCGCATTTCTTCAGTTGAACCAGCGACTGCTATCGGCGATATCATGACCAACAGCTTGGCGCGCGGCGTCCAAGTACAACCTGGAGACAGTGTGATTTATGCTGGCACAAGTCCTTAAGCTCCGAACAATCGTCGTTCCCGTTTTGCTCTGCGCATTCGTGGTCGCACTGACTTCATGCGCATCCCAGAAGGAAACAGCCCTCGTCAGCGATCCCGATGATCGTGGCGGATCCGCCATGCCGTGGAACAAGCAGGAACCATGGGAAAAAGGCGGGCAGTTCCAAGCCATGACCGACCGCCGCTAAGTGCACCGCCGGTGGATACAGATTTTCTCTGCAATTGAGTGCAGATTTCGCATCGCTTTAGATCGAAAACACTGCTCGCGGTGAAAGAAGCGACGTAAGAACGCCGCCGCACTCCCAAAAGCTTTCGCGAAAAGAAATCGAAACTCGAGGTACAGATCGTTCCCTGCCAAAGAAAATGTTACCCTGCCGACCCGCCGGGAGGCTCAAGGCGCGCAGGAATTAGAGGGGACAGCTTTAGCATGTCGCTTCAAATAAAACGCCAGCCTGCGTAATCGCGACACGAAATGTTCGTGGCTTTGGTCT
>JBBQRI010000001.1:0-50476 GCA_038214915.1 Chthoniobacterales bacterium | reverse complement strand
CGACCACGCCTGCTGAGGAATTGAAAGGCCAGCTCGAAGTCGCATTAGTCGCAGGTAAACATATTTTTGGCGAAAACGGCGGGCGATTTGCCGGCGCTATCATTTGTCTCGGTCTGGTTGCCGCCATCAGTTCGATGACGTGGATTGGGCCACGCGTGACCATGTCGATGGGTGAAGATCATTGGTTTCTGCGATGGCTCGGCGGCAAGAATAAGCATGGTATTCCCACAAATGCCATTTTCCTGCAACTGCTCTTCGTGAATCTATTTTTGCTGACTCAAAGCTTCCAGGACGTGGTCCGCTACACGCAATTCAGTTTGCTGCTTTGCTCGTTGCTTGCTGTGCTGGGCGTGATCGTGCTTCGTTTCACGCGGCCCGAAATTACGCGACCATACCGGGTTTGGCTTTACCCCATTCCTCCTGTTGTTTTTTCGATAATCACGATTTGGATGATGTTTTATCTATTGCGCACGCACACTGCGGAATCGCTGGCCGGTTTAGCAACGGCGCTGTCGGGTCTGGTGCTCTATTTCTGCGCGCAAAAACGGCGCGATCGCTCGCCATGAAAGCAAATTACTCCGCTCTATCGATAGCTCTCGGCCTTGTTAGTGCACTGACGGTTTGCGCGCAGAAAAATCCGGAAGTTGCGCCGCGCGCAATTTCGGTGAACACCGGTCCAAATGACGTTGCCCGCTTTCTCGCTGGAATGCCTGTGGCGGAGAATTCGCCGCTCGCGCCGCTGATGCGCGATCCAGCGTGGCAGGCGCATACTGCGTTTTTCGAAGAGCAGTTCTCAAAACTTCATCTTCGACAGCTCCAGAAATTGCACGCGTGGCAACAGACATCGTTTCCAGAATCACTTCAACCATTTCCCGTGGTGTTTTACATGTTCAGCGGGCCCGATTTTTTGTACGTGGATCAATTCTTCCCAAGCGCGGCGGTGTACGTGCTCTGCGGAAAAGAAGCTCTCGGCCCGCCGCCGGACCCCTTGCGCATCGCGAACCTGTCCGGCGCACTGGGAAATCTGGAAAACGCGATGAAGTCGTCGCTCAACACGACGTACTTCATCACGAAAGATATGAAGGTAGATCTGCACGAGCAGAATCTGAACGGCGTCCTGCCGATTCTTTACACTTGCATCGCGCGCGCGGACAAATCGATCACAAACGTCTCGGTCGGATCGCTCAACAGCGGCGGCGTATTTGAAGAAGCCGCGCCGGGCAGAAAAGACGGTAGTACTCCCGGAGTCCGTATTCGTTACACCGACAACCAATCAGGCAGTGCACAGACGCTGTATTATTTCACCACCGATATTTCTGACGGCGGCATCAAAGCGACTCCCGGTTTCTTAAAATTTTGCCAGCGATTGGGCGTCGGCTCGACCTGTCTCAAATCGTCCTCGTATCTGATGTTTGAGACTAGTTTCGCTACGATTCGCAATTTCATTCTCGAGCACAGCAAGATAGTCGTGCAGGACGATGCCGGGATTCCCGTGGCGTACTTCGACCCAAACAAATGGCACCTGCGCCTGTTCGGTATTTACCTCGGACCGATTGAGCTCTTCAAGCAACATTACCAGCCCCGGCTGCAGGAACTCTTCCAACAAAGCAATCCGCCGCCGCTCGATTTCGGATTCGGTTATCGCTGGAACCACAAGGAAGCAAACTTGATCGTCGCGGAGCGCAAGTGACAGCGGATGTCACGTGCAACTTGTTGCCTTATAGTAAGAATCTTTTTCGAAGGCTTGGTAAAATCTTTCCGCGACTCGCCTCGTTTAAATAGGTTTGCTTAGTGGCTGCGTCGCCTTCGCAAGTATGAAAAAATTACCTCTGTTCTTAATGGCAATTCTTGGATTCACCGGTTCGCTACAAGCTGGAGAACCCGTCGCATACAAGCAAGTCGCACCACCGTCACCGGAACTTTACGGAACCGGTTTTTATGGAGCGATCGATCTCGGCGCCAATCTCTTTCAAGACCGTGTCGGCACCACAACTTTTACCGGCCAGTTCGACCGTTTCACCACCGACACTGTCAAGATCCACCCTGATAATGACGACGGTTTTTTCGGAGGCATCAAACTTGGTTACATTTTTGGCACGGGAATACTTCGCCCGACGGTTGAAGGAGATTTCTTCTACAACGGCTTCAATGGCGACGCCGATTTCAAATTGCGTGAAGTGTTCGATCCGTGTGCCGGAGTTCCTGGATGCTTAGCGCCTATCTTCCTTACAACTCGCAGCGGCAGCGTAAGCACCTGGATTAACACTGGCGCGTTTATGGGAAACTTCATCCTCAGGTTGGCCTTGGGAAGATTCCAGCCTTACGCCGGGGCTGGAGTCGGCGCTTACTACGCGGAATCTACCGACGTCGAAGTCAAAACGCCTTTCCATACATTTACGGCGAATGGAGAAAGTCACGCGGATCTCGCCTGGCAGGTGCTCGCGGGCAGTGATTACTATTGGAATCCGAAGCTCAGCACCTTCATCGAATACCGTTATCTCCATTACACGAGCAGCCAGATCGCCACTCGAGAGGACCGCGATCTAGCGCAGCATTTGCTAGGCGCAGGTCTGCGGATCCATTTCTAAGGTCTGAATTCGTCTCGTTAAAATCTTCGAAACCACGAGTAGGGAAAATCGTCGCCCGGGCAATCCGTGGGCCAGCGCGGTGGGTTGATTTCGCGGTGTGGCTTCACCGGTATCGTACCTCTCTCGGTTTTCCCGCAGCGGTCTCGCAGATAGCGAATGAGTTCCTCACATGCGTCGAGCTGTGCGCGCGTCGGCTGGTCTCGATTGAAATCGCCTACGAGGCAAATGCCGAGCGAGATGTTGTTTAGATAATCGCTGTGCACATGACCGCCGTTTATCTGGCGCCGCCATCGATCGCCGACTTCGACTTGGCCGTTGCCGGTTGATGTGCCGTTCCCGATAACGAAGTGATAGGCGAGACCGTTCTGCATCCGGCGAACATGCTTGTGGTAATAATCGAAGACACGCGCATTGCCCTGCCGGGTGCCACTGTTGTGCACGACAATGAACTGCCAGCGACGCCGTTTCACCGGCGCGCGCCGGATCGCTTCAACGACCGAACTTGTTAGGTAACGGTAGCTGACTGGGCGACTCCACGGCCAGAAACCGTATCGGCGCGGCGGCGGCGACGGTGGAGGCTCGAAGCCCTGGTCCTCCTCGATGCCTGATTTTTCGATCACAACCTGAGCCTCCGCGCTTCCTGAAACGGCGCGCGCAGGCTTAGGCTGTGGCGAAGGCGCTGGTGTAGGCACGGCAATCGCCCGTGGCTGCGGCGCTGCGGTTTCGGACCCGGCGCGCGTTTCTTCTACTTGCGGCGCCGGCGTTTTTCGTGGCTTAGGAGTTTCCTCTTTTCGTGCCGACTTCGATTCCGCACTTTTCTTCGCTTTGTCGGACGTTTTTTTCGCGCCGGATTTCTTCTTCGCGGTTTTTGGTTTCGGTGTTGGGGTGTGGCGTCGCTTCGTTTTCGGCGTTGGAGATTTCTTTGGTTCCGGAGTGGACGCGGCGCGCGTCTCGGTTTCCTCGGATTGATCGCGCCGTTTTTCTTCATTGACCTGCGCGCGAAGGAGACCCGAGACCAATGCGCCAAATGCGAGCGCAGTTGCGAGCCAAATGCGAAAACGCACCACTGCGACGGAGCGTAACAGAGCGCGCGATGCGATCAACGCTTACAGCACTGATTTCTCAAAAAAGTTACAAAACACAAAGAGCTGCGCCTTTTCACCATTGGGATCGGTTAACTTTTACGTATTCGTCGATCAGGCGAGTGGCGCTGCGGGCGCGGGCGCGAGAGGCTCAGCGACGTGCATCTTCTGACGTTCGCGCCCGATGATGGCGTTCAATTTGCCTCCCAGCAACAGCAGCAGACAAGTCAGATACATCCACGTGAGCAGCACGATGATCGACGCCAGCGCGAGATAAGTCGGGTTATAACGATCGTATCGTGCCACGTAAAGCTGGAAAAGTTTCGTCGCGATGATCCAGCCGACCGCAAAGAAAATTGCGCCCGGCAGCGCCTGACGAACGGTCAAATGGTTTTCCGGCGTGAGAAGATAAAGCGCAAGCGCGAGCCCGACCAGCGCCACGCCGGTCAACGGCAGGTTCAACCCGGCGATCCACGCCTGGAGCGGAAATGAAAGTTGCCAATTTACCTCTGCAATGCCGGCCAGTTTTTCGCCAAAAACCACGGCGTTGAAGCTAAACACGATCACAATCCCAAACCAGAAAAGCATGAAAAATGAGATGATGTATTTGGACCACCAATGGCGATCTTCCTGGACTCCGTGCATCTGGCTGAGTGCGCGTGAAACCGTGGCGATGAAAATGGTCCCGAAATAAATTCCAAGGATGATCCCAGCGTTTGCGAGCAGTCCGCTCGTGCCTGTCACCACAACGCTCGCTATGGCAGAGTCCAGAATGTCCTGCACTTTTGGATCCGGCGGCATGAAACTCCGCAAAAGAAGATACATCCGATGCAACTTGGCGGGATCAGTGCCGAACAGGCCCAGCAGGTGCCAGAAAAACAGTGTGCCGGGAGCGAGCGCGAAAAGAAGCAGATACGCCATCTGCGCAGCCAGGCCAGTGGTGTTGTCCATCGCTGTTTCCCAAACCAGCCGGCGCGCAACGCGCCAAATCAATTTGAGATATTTCATCTCCGCAGGAGTTTACTTTGCCGGGCACAAATATCCATTAAAGTCCGAATGCTTTCGCGAGTGAGTAACCTCCGCGTGTGTTTCCCCTTGTAGTTCGTGTCACCTGACGACCATTGAAAAAGCGAATATTGATCCTGACCGCCGGTTTCGGAGAGGGGCACAATAGCGCCGCAAGAGGAGTCCGCGACGGGCTGGCTCGTGTCGCTCTGGATCGGACTACAGTGGAATTGCGAGATCTGTTTGCCGAAGCCTACGGGCCGGTCAACGAATTGGTGCGCCGAAGCTATCTGGCGCTGGTGAATTCTGCGCCACGTGCGTGGGGATTCGTTTATCGGTGGCTCGATCGTAAGACAGATTACAACACGGAATTTCGGCGATTGATTCGGCTAAAGGCGCAGTTTGCTCCCGTGATCGACCGTTTTAAGCCGGACATCGTCGTCTGCTCTTTTCCCGCCTACGCCAATGTGCTTCAGGAGATTTTGGGAGCCGACAGAGTCTGCAAATGTGTGGTGATTGTCACGGACTCGATCACTATCAACGCATCCTGGTACCGAAGCCCGGCAGATTATTTCCTCGTTGCAAACGAACAAAGCGCAAGCGTGCTGCGGAATGGCGGAGTGGCGCCAGAAAAAATCAGGATATTTGGTTTTCCCGTCAGTCCAAAATTTGCAGATCTCACCGCAGATCGGCCATTGCCTTCCACCAATTCCAGCCGGCGGGTTTTGTACATGATTCATGCAGCCAAACGTGGCGCGCCGGAACTGGTGCGTCTACTCGCGAAACTTGACCTCGATCTTACCGTGACGATCGGCCGCGCTGATGAACTCCGGCCCGATATTGACGCGGCCGCAGATGGTCACCCAATAAAGATAATTGGCTGGACGAACGAACTCCCCCGCATGATGCACGAGAACCATTTGCTCATCGGCAAAGCCGGTGGCGCGACGGTGCAGGAAACGATTGCGGCAAAATGTCCTATGATCATCAACCACGTGGTCGCCGGTCAGGAGGAAGGCAATGCCCGGTTGATCGTCGAAACAAATTCAGGCGTGATTGCCCGGTCGCCAGGAGAAGTTGTCGCACAGGTGCGGCGCGCTTTCGATGACGGCGCAAAGCAATGGCGAGAATGGAACGGCAACATCAGCAAACTCAGCCGCCCACGCGCAGCGCTCGATATCGCGGAATTTCTGATGTCGCTATGACGGAGACGACACTACCTCACCGCAGCGGAACGTTCGCACTACATCCAACTGCGGCGAAAGCACAAGCAAATCAGCGTCCGCTCCGACGATAAGGCGACCTTTCGTTTCGAGACCGATAGCGCGCGCGGGATTTTCCGTCGCCATCGCGATGGCTTCATGCAACGGAACGTTCACCTCGCGCACCATCTTGCGCACGAGGTCGATCATGCGCGCGGCGCTGCCCGCGAGCGCTGAATGATCAGCCAGGAGACAGACTCCGTTTTCCACGATGCAATCCTTACCGAAGAGCGCGAACTGCGATCCTTCCGGCAATCCGGCACCAGCGGTTGCGTCGGTCACCAGGCAGATTCGGTGTGGGCCTTTTGCGCGATATAACATTTTCATCAGCGTGGTTGAAACGTGATGACAGTCGGCGATTAGTTCACAACTCATGTCTGGTTCGCTCAATGCAAATTCGAGCAAACCGGCTACCCGATAAACGCCGCGACCGCGCGAGCTGGACATGCAATTAAACGTGTGCGTCACGCTGCGCATACCACGATCGAATGCCGCCCGGGCGTCTTCATCCCAAGCATCGCTATGTCCGCCGCTCACGCTGATCCCACGCGCATGGAAGATTTCGATCGCTTCAAGTGCTCCGGGCAGTTCGGGCGCGATCGTTACACGCTTCAGTACGTTCGCGTGTTCGAGCAACTGCTGCACAGCAACCGGTGAGGGGTCCTGAATGAACTCGACGCGTTGCGCTCCGGCTTTCGCTTTCGAAATAAATGGCCCTTCGACATGAACACCGACAATCGGACTGATCGCTGATCGATAGTCGCGAACCGCTTGCAACACCTTAACGATCTCGTCGAGAGGCGCTGTCGCTGTCGTGAGCAGAAGTGATGTCGTGCCGCCACTCGCGTGGAAATCGCAAATAGAGCGAAACGCTTCAGCCGAGGCTTCCATCGTGTCGCGGCCAAGCGCGCCGTGTACATGAAGATCGATAAAACCGGGCGCAAGATAATTTCCATTTAGATCAATGACGTCTTTTCCGTGTACCCGCTCGCCTGTCTGCCGTAGCCTCGGCATAGGCGGACGGATCGCGGCGATTTTTCCCTGTTCCACGACAACTTCAAGCCCGTCGCGAATTCCATCGGGAAAAATCAAAAGTGCGTTCGTGAAGATCATCTCGTGATGCAAGCAATCCTGCCTGCACTGTGATGGGGGCTCAATCGAAATAGTCGCTGCGGTCGTGGCAATAGCTCGGAGACAGGGTTGTCTGCGTCACTCACGCTCTTGCTCTGAAGCGGTATAAAGGCCATCCTCTTCGAGCGATGAATTTCGATTACGACGTCGTGATCATCGGGGGCGCGTTTTCCGGCGCGGCAACCGCTCTCATGCTGAAACGCAAACACCCCGAAGCACGGGTACTGATTATCGAAAAGACAACTGCGTTCGATCGCAAGGTGGGCGAATCGACGACCGAGGTGAGCAGTTGCTACATGACGCGAATTTTGGGTCTGACGCATTATCTCGGACATCATCAGTTGCCGAAACAGGGATTGCGCCTCTGGTTTTCAAACCGGTCCGATCAGCCCTTTGACGATTGCGTGGAGATCGGCACACGCTACCAGAGCCGGCTGCCCGGTTTTCAAGTGGACCGCGCGAAGCTCGATTCGCACATGCTTGACCTCGCATGCCGATTGGGCTGCGATTTATGGCGACCCGCAAAGGTCACAGGTTTTGAACTAAATGACGGTAATGGACAAACGGTGAACGCCGTTGTCGACGGTGAGGAGCGCACTGCTGCCTGCCGTTGGATCGTCGATGCTACAGGCCGCGCGGCCATGTTCGCGCGAAAGCTCGGATATTTTCGCCCGAACACAGAGCACCCCATCAACGCGGTGTGGGCGCGCTTTAGCGGCGTCAAAGAATGGGACAGCTACGAATGGCGCGAACGTTTTCCCGATTACGCGAACTCTTGTCGAACAGGACGCGAGTGGGCCACGAACCATCTTTTCGGGCGCGGCTGGTGGGTTTGGATCATTCCGTTGCAGGGCGGCGATGTCAGCGCCGGTATCGTTTACGACAGTCGCATCTTCAAATTTCCAGAGGGACTGACTCTGGGACAACGATTACACGCGCACATTCTGAACAACCCCGTCGGCCGCGAAATCTTCGGCGCAGCAAAAGTGATCGAAGGCGACGTGCACGCGCTTTCGATGCTGCCGTATCATAGCGAAAAAGTTTGCGGTGACGGTTGGGCGATGGTGGGCGATGCCGCCGGGTTCATCGATCCGCTTTACAGTCCGGGTCTCGATTTTTGTTCTTACACTTCCTATTACGTGGCGGATTTACTTGCGCGCAGTCTCAAGGGCGAAGACGTCACCGAGCGATTACATCATTACAACCAACAATATCCGGTTACTTACCGTTCGTGGTTCGAGAGTCTGTACAAGGATAAATATTATTACATGGGCGACGCAGACTTAACGTCAGCGGCGCTGCTCCTCGATGTGAGCAGTTACTACACCGGCTTAGTTCGACGAGTCTATCGGGATCCGGAATCCGCGTTTCTTACGCTGCCCTTCACTGGGAAAGGAGGCAGGTTCGCCCGGAATGTGATGAACTTTTACAATCGCCGGCTTGTTGCTCTCGCAAATCGCCGATGGGCGACCGGCTATTACGGAAAACGAAACGCCGGCTGGCGCGAACTCTACGACGGATTCGTTCCTGACAGGCGGCTCCGCAAACAAATTTCACGTGGACTGCGTCGCTGGTTGAAGTGCGAGCTGATTAATCTCGCGCTGATGCTGCGGCGACCTGTCATTCGCGCCGACCAGAGGCCAGTGGGAGTTCACACTCAGGTTACTACCGCAACTGCTTCCACTGGCGCGGGCTCTTCCGCGCTCTCATAATTCTGTTCGCCTTCGCCCTGTCCAAGTGGCCAGACGTGAAAGCCGCCTGACTCGTTAGGCAATTCCCATAATCCCCAAATCCCTTTGCCCTCGCGAAACCCGTGATAGTAAACCTCGTGCGCGCCGATGTAAGTCTTCGCCCAGTAACATTCACCGTTTGTGCCATCGAACCGCCCGGTAAGGCCGAATTGGCCGATGTCGTCGCTTCCATCGCCTGAAACCGTGTGATCAGCAAAGATCAGCACGAGATCCATCCGATGTTTGCGCGGGCTGCGCCCGTAATTGTAAAAACCAGTCCACGGCCCTGACGGGAAATCCATTTCTGACAGTACTTGTCCGAGATTCGCTCTCGTCAATTCTGCGCCGCAAGCTCATCCGACGTCCGGCTGGAGACGGAACCGCATCACGGGCTGAGAAGCGTTCCGTACCAACGCAAAACGATTGCGCCAAAAAACATCCAGGCCAGTGCGCCGAATGCCAGATACGGTCCAAACGGTAGTTTGGCTGACCAAACAGGTTTTCCGACGACAAGCGTCACCAAGCCGATCACTGAACCGAGAAGTGATCCGGCGAACAAGCTGAACAACACCGCGCGCCAGCCAAGGAATGCGCCGATCGCGGCAAGAAATTTCAGGTCACCTCGCCCCATTGCCTCGCGCGGGATGACCAGTTCGCGCGTAACACCGGAGATGTGCGTTACATCGTCGAGCATCAGCACATGACCGTCGGCGGTGACGCGATCGTAGCGAAACGTCAGCCTCACCTCTCCATAGTCGCGATCATCAATCCGAACTTCATCGCAATGGAGCAGCAACTGATCTTTCTCACGGGCAAAATATTCGCTCCAAAGACTTTCTTCGGTGCCCACGACGAAATCGGCGTCGTCGCCGCGTTTTATCCATGTAAACGTCGTCGGCGCGTCGAACTCGATCCGTTTTCTGCCGAAAGCGATCTTTCCCGCTTCGAGCACGATCCAGAGGATCACGTAGCCGAGTGCAGCGGCCAGCGCGGCGCGAACACCGGCAGCCACGCGCGAATCTGTCTGCATCAAAGCTGGAACAACAATGCTGCAAGCCACGCCCACGATTGTTCCGCCGATTGTCACGCGGTCCGGAATAATGAAATGCTCAAAATCGATAAACGTGCCGATGATCAGGAACGAAACGAAAATCCAATACGCAATCGCCACCTGCCACGGAAAACTTTGCCAGATCGCAAGGAAAAGAAGTGCGGTTAGGAGTTCCACCGCGAAATAGCGGAACGAAATTTTTGCGCTGCAATTTGCGCATCGACCACTAAGCGCGAGCCAGCTGACCAACGGAAGATTGTGATGCCATGGAATCGGCTGGTTGCACTTCGGGCAAAACGACCGACGCGGCCGATTGATGGAGAGATCGACCGGCCAGCGGTAGATGCAAACGTTCAAAAACGAGCCGACCGCCGCGCCGAGCACGAAGGCAAACGCGCTGAAGAGAAGATTCTGAGTCGAATGCTGCACGCGATTAGTTGGCGATCCGTTTCGATGCGCGGCGCTCCATCAACCATGCAATCCAGATGCAGCTTTCGTATAGCAGACACATCGGCAGCGCCATGGCGATCAACGTCAGAATATCAGGCGTAGGCGTGATGATTGTTGCCATAATAAAGATGAGCACGATGGCATAGGGACGGGTGCGCGCCATGAAGCGGTACGTGATCAGTCCGAATCGGACCAGCGCCAGCACGACGACCGGCAGTTCAAACGCCAGACCAAATCCGATAGTAAATCGCGTCACGAACGAGTAATACTGCTGCACCGTCCATGTCGGCGCCCAGCCGAGCGATTCGGTGTCGTGAAAGAAAAAAAGAATCGTTTTCGGCAGCAACCAAAAATAGCAAACCAGAACGCCCAGGAGAAAGAGCGCGAAGCTGACGGCGATCGCTGGAAGTAGAAACCGTTTCTCTACAATGGTGAGCGCCGGCAAAACGAATTCCGCGAGAAAATACAGGAGCAGCGGGAAGGACAAAACGATCCCGGCGTAAAACGCCAGATGAAATGAAATCACGATCGAATCTGTGATGCCGAGCGCCTTGAGCGTTCCGACTTGTGACCCAAGATGGTTAAGCGGCGCTTGGATAATCCGCACCAGCGTCGACCGAAACGCGAAACAAACAATCATCGTGACACCGAGCGTGAGAGCGATCTTCACGATGGTCCAGCGCAAGTCTTCCAAATGCTCGAGAAACGGCTTGGACGTTTCGGTCTCCGGCGGATCACGAAATTTGAAAATGTCTCGCAACGCCATCGGACCCGAAACCTCAGTGCGGCGCGAGCGAAAGAAGACCCCGGGCGGCGAGCGTGGCGCAAATGCCAAGCGTGTTGGCGTCGCGAATTTCATTGTCCGCAATCATGCGACGAATCTCTTCGCTGATGAATCCGCGGCAATCGATAATCGATTCGCCTTCATCCCGGTCCGGGCCCGCTTCGCAGGGTTGAATTGGACGGGCCAGAAAGAAATAACCGCGCTCATCGGTGAACCCCGGTGAAGAAAAATAATAGCCTAACGAAATCAACTCGCCGTCTGGAGCCAACTCGTAGCCCGTTTCTTCGCGAAGTTCACGCAAAGCTGTGTCCTTGATTTTGTCCTCGTCAGCATTGTGATCGTCGATCTGACCTGATGGCATTTCCCAAATTGTTTGCCCGATCGGGATTCGTTCCTGATGAATCAGAATGATTTTTCCGTCGCGCGTCATCGGTGCGACGACGACTGCCGGTTTGCGATACACGATCGTCCAAGCCCGCGGGTCGGGATGGGCGGGTGTTTGCACACGATCGGTTACAACTTCGAGATTCCGATCGGCGAAGTGCCGCTCGCTTGAGATCGTTTTCCAATTACCGCCTTTCATCCAGCAATTGTAGTGGTCGCTGTCTTCAGCGGCAAATTTGCTCGCCGACGTTTGATCAGCGCGTTCACGCGCGAAAATCCATGTTCCAAGCGGTCCGCTGTAGACTCCGGACACTACTGCCTCTGCGCGTATTCGTGTCCGTTCATGGTCAACCGACGCATGCAGTTCGGGTGACGGTGACGGAAACATATTTTGCGTTTTGTAGCGCAAACTTCCGCAGTTCGATCGTCACCTTTTGAATCGGAAAACTCTTGAGCAAATGACTTGCCAGCCGTTCCGCCAACGTCTCGATCAGACTAACGGACTGATCGCGCACAAAATTCTTCGTTTCCTCCGCAACGGTTGAATAGTTTACCGTTCGTTCGATGTGGTCGGCCAGATTGCTCGTCTGCTGATACGACCAGAAGGAAATGCTCACCGTCAACCTTTGCGGATTCGCGCGTTCTTCTTCTGGAACTCCGATGCGCGTGAAAACGTCAAGCTGCTCGATATGAATTTCGTCCGGCAAGAAGTGCGATTGATTCGGCACGCGCGAATCTTAACCACGAATCCGTTTTGGCCAATCATGGTCTAACGATTCAACGCGGCGAAGCCATTCGCGTCATTCGCAGGCTTCTGGTAAATTTGTCATGAATGAAAACGGTCTGGCGCGTATTTGCATATCTAAAGCGGTATCCCGGGTTGGCTGTGGGAACGCTCGCGTGCGCGATCATGAGCACGTTGATGGTCATCGTGTTTCCGAGCGTGACGAAATGGATCATTGATGACGTGGTACGCGCGAATCAGCCGGACAAATTGCTGCCGCTGATTTTGCTCGCCGCAGTGGCTTTTCTTGTTCAGCACCTTTTCAATTCGCTCCGGATCATTCTGAACAACACATTCGAGCAGAAAGTCATTTTCGATCTGCGCAGCGATTTGTATTCACACATTCAACTGCTCCCGTTGCGCTGGTTCGATAATCGAGCGACGGGCGACCTGATGACGCGCGTGATCGAAGACGTAAACTCGGTCGAGCGCGTGTTGATCGACGGAATCGAGCAAGGCGTCGTCGCGGTTTTACAAATCGTGATCGTGGTGGCGGTGATGTTTTATTGGAACGCAAAGCTCGCATTGCTTGCGCTGGTGCCGCTGCCGCTGCTGATTGTGGGCGCGCTCGCGTATACGCTAACGGCGCACCGGCGATATCGATTACAGCGGCGCGCTGCATCGAATATCAACGCGCTGTTGCACGACAATCTTGCCGGGGTTCGTCAAATCAAAAGCTTCGCGCGCGAACGCCAGGAACACGCGCGGTTCAATCGAGCCAGCGATCAACTGCGGCACGCCACGCTGGTGGTGATGAGGACATGGGCGATTTACTCGCCGTCGATGTCGATGTTCGAAGCAATCGGTGCGTTGCTCGTGCTGGGATTTGGTAGTCACGCCGTTTTGACTGGCAGCTTGCAGCTGGGCGATCTGGTCGGGATCCTGATGCTCATGGCATTTCTTTATGATCCGATCAGCCGGTTGCATCAGCTGAATCAATTGGTGCAGGCCGGCCGCGCGGCAGGCGAACGTGTTTTTGAAATTCTCGATGAAGACGCCGAGCCAGGGGTTGTAGCCGGGGCCGGTGACTCCGGCACCGCGACCATCGACCGCGGCTACAGTGCACGCATCATCGGCGACATTCGCTACGAAGATGTGAGCTTTAGTTATGTCGACGGGTTATCTGCGCTTCGGCACATTTCATTTCACGCGCTGCCGGGCACCACGACTGCGCTGGTCGGCGCGACTGGCGCGGGAAAATCCACGCTGGTGAATTTGCTTGTGCGCTTTTACGAGTTCGACTCCGGCCAGATTTACGTCGATGACAAACCCGTTCGAGAGTACGACCTGCGCACTTTGCGCGAAGTGATCGGCGTGGTGACGCAGGAAAGCTTCCTTTTCAACGGATCGATTCGCGAAAATCTTTTGATGGGGAAACCAACGGCCAGTGACGCGGAACTATGGCGCGCGGTGGATGCCGCGAACGCGCGACAGTTCATCGAACGTTTGCCGCAGGGGTTTGAAAGCGTGGTTGGCGAGCGCGGCGTGAAATTGAGCGTTGGCGAGAAACAGCGGCTCTCAATTGCGCGGGCGTTGCTTAAGGATCCGCCGATTTTGATTCTCGATGAAGCAACTGCCAGTGTGGACACGGCGACGGAACGCTTAATCCAGGAGGCTCTTGAACATTTGATGGCGAATCGGACGTCGATTGTGATTGCGCACAGGCTTTCGACGATCGTGGGTACGGACCAGATCCTGGTGTTGGATCACGGCCGCGTTGTCGAGCGGGGCACGCACGAGGAATTGCTCGTGCTGGATCAAAAATACGCGCAGCTATGCCGGCAGAGTCTGTTAGAATCGTCGCCTCAGCGGCAAGCAGAGCCGCAGGAGGAAATTGTCACCTCAGAAGTTGCGGAACCGGAAGAGGAGCGATTGCCGGTCTAACAAGTTGGCTGGAATCAAGATTCCCTGAGTTAGGAGAGATCGCGCAGCAAAAGGTCCTGGTATTTTCGCTCCAGCTCGTTGTAACGCTGCTGGCTCTCGGCAAGCGCACCGCGTTCTTCCTCGAGCGTTTGCTCAAGATCGCGAATTCGTTCCTGAAGACGAATGGACATTTTCGCTACGGCTGGCCCGACGGGACCGCCGAGTTTAATTTGGAATTGGTTTTCGTCGGCCTCCGACTTCGCGGTTTGCCACAGGTCAGTCATTTCCCGGACTTGGCGGCGAGTACCGTCACAGCTGTTGATCACGACAGTTTCGCCATCAATTTCGCCGAGCCGAATAAATTCCCGCAAGGTACCGAGCGTAGTCGGTCCATAGTAATGCTCACTTGTTAGCTCGACAAGCCAGTCCATGCTCAGCTGCGGGACCATCGGCGCTTTGACCCACGTCTGGCCGTCGCTGGACAGAGTGTCGTGCGGCGCGATCTGCGCCGCAGCAGCCCAACGCGTGATCTGGTCGAACTGCACGGGGCCGAAGGTGCTTCCATCCTCGTGTTTGCGAAGAAACCACTTTTGATTCATGGGAGGGTTCTTCGTTACGGCGACGGCGAGCTGGAAGCAGCAGGCGACGCGGTCGTCGGAATGATGATGGTTTGGCCGGCCTGCAATTTACGGCCGTCTTCGATATGGTTGGCTTTTTGCAAATCGTCCACGGTCACTTTGTACATTTTCGCGATGGACGTGAGCGTTTCTCCGCGCGCAACAGTGTGCGTGTTACCTTCGACGGGGGAATGCGATAGAGATGCTGCGGGAGCGGCAGCGGTTGCTGGGGCGGGTGAAGCTTCTCCGATCATTACACCTGGTCGAGCATGCGAGAGTTGTTGCTCCAGTTTGAGAATCTCCTGAGAAAGCGCGTCGATCTTCGCGTTTTGTTCGTCAATCTTTTTTGCCAAAGCTTCAAGTTGCGCGGACTCGGCTGATTGTCCTTCGTGCGGTTCGGGACTCTCCGCAGAAGTAGTCCAAAGCGCGAAAGCACTTATTGCGCAGAAAATACCGATTACTCTCATCTCAGCGAAATTTTGCCACCGGGACATTTGTCTCACAAGCGGGTTCGCCCTGAACCGTTGTTTTTGCAAGTGTTAATGAATCCACTGTATTGGTGTAATGATTCCGCGCGGCGCGCAGCTTGCGTTTCGAACTTTTGCTCGTACGTTTTTTCATGCCTGAGCGCATTCAAAAGCCGGTGGAACCGGCTCCGTGGGGACCAAAACAAGGCGATGGCGGTAGTCCGCGTGCGCCGGACGTTTCGCGACCGGACACAAAGGACCTGTTAAAGAAAATGCGCAAGGTCGATCCCAACCAATCCAAGCGCTATCGCCAGCGCACGGGTCAGTAATGGACCGTTCACAGTTGGGATTTGACCAGAACTTCTCTGGTGCAGCTGACGATTTTCCTTCGCTGCTACGACGCAAAGGCTTGTTGGGCCCGACTGCCATCGGTCCAATGCCACAAACCGCGACGCAACAACAGACGTGGCAACTGACCGACGCGACCACGATCCTTGCCTTCAAATTTTCCGGAGGCGTTCTGGTCGCAGGAGATCGCCGTGCGACTGCGGGTAACACCGTCGTCTATGATCGTGCGGATAAGGTGTTGGAGATTGATCAGCACTCGATAATGGCCATCGCCGGCGTGCCTGCGACCGCGTGGGAGATGGCGCGCGTGCTCGAGCATTCACTCCAATATTTTCGGAGAACTCAGCTCCAGGAAATGAGTGTCGACGGCAAAGTGCGAGCGCTCTCGAAATTGTTGCGTGACAATTTCGGATTCGTCATGCAAGGCATCGGCGTCGTAGTCCCGATCTTTGCGACTTACGACGGAAATTCGAAACCCGAGGCGCGCCTTTATTTCTATGATGCAATGGGCGCGCAATTTGAAGCGGCCGATTACGCGGCGACGGGGTCCGGCTCGCCTGCGGTTCGCGGTATTCTCTATTATGCAAACAACTGGGGCGGGAAGCGGCTACACGAGTTGAACGAACAGGAAGCAGTATCGCTCGCACTGCGCGCGCTCGACACCGCTGCGGAATCCGACACGGCGACAGCGGGCGTGGATCGCAGCGGAAAGATTTATCCCGTGATCAAGATTGTGTCGCGGGAAGGCATCACCACTTTGCCCGAGAGCAAAATCGCCGCCGTGTTCAAAGAATTGGTTGCATGATCGAAGAGCCGTATCGTTGGGTCGAAGCCATCGCCAACAGGCGCGAGTACGTCGAAGGACAGCTCGCCCCCGGTAGCCCCATAGCGGCGCTGGGTTACCGGGAAGGCATTCTGTTTCTCACGCTTGGTCAGACGCGCCAGAAACTTTTCGAGATCTACGATCGGATCGCAATGGGAGCGATTGGGCATCCTGGCGACATCGAGCGGTTGCGAATGGCCGCGATTGAACTGGCCAGCACCGAGGGCTTCACTCGCTCGGCTGGGGATGTTTCACTGCGGCGGCTCGCGCATTATTCGCTCAGTCCTGTCATGAAAAGCGCGTTCGAGCAGGTCTACGGGCCGCCGTATCTGGCGCGGATGCTTTTCGCAGAGGTGGGCGCACGCCCCGAGGACGATATGTTTTTGCGAGTTGAATACGACGGCGAGATTGCGAGCAACGGCGCGACCTACGCGCGAGCGCGACAAGATTTCGCGGTGCTCACCGGCACGCGCCAATCGGTCGAACTGATGGAAGCATTTCTCAAAAGCGAGCACAAACCGGATGCCAGCTTTGAAACGGCAATGAACTCGGCGCTCGACGCATGGAGTGTCGGGCACATGTTGTTGCAAGCCAGCGAAGCAAAAGAGCTGCCCGCGCGCGACGCCATCGCGCAACATCGCCAGGAACAACTCACCATTGCTGCAATCGAAGCAGCAGTGCTGGAGCGCGATAGTAGCAGGCCAATTCGTTATCGTTCGGTAACAGATAAGGAATTGCGCTCCATCATTTCTCGGTGATTAAATTATGAGGAAAGTTTTTCTGACGTGGACCACAAATGAAACGAGCCATCCGGAATTTGCTGGGGGTCGCAGGCTTGTTGTTGATCATCGCCTCGCTTGTCTGGATTTCGTTCCATCAAGAGAAGCGACCGGCGGTTAACGCGCAACCGAATGCGACTCAGCCAGGAACGCCCAAGCCGTTCGCAGTAGTCGTTCTTGATCCAGGCCATGGGGGTCAGGACTCCGGCGCGATGTGTGGCGGCGTCATGGAAAAAGATCTGACGTTGGACGTTGCGCGCCGTGTCGATCGGCTCCTGGACTCGGAAGGTGTCGCCACATTGATGACCCGGCTCGGGGACAGCTATGTCTCACTGGCCGATCGCGCAGCGTTCGGGAATCGGGCGAACGAGAGCATTTTTATCAGTATTCATTTCAACGAAGACAATAAACCCGTCGCGAGCGGCGTGGAAACGTACTATGCTGCACATCAAATCGCTTCGGGCTCGACTCTCGCTTCGTGGCTGCCGTTTTTCTCGGGGCCGCCGTCTAATTCGCCGAAGCCCGAAAGCCAAAGTCTCGCCGGTTTCATTCAGCAAGCGCTGGTGGCGCGGACCCGCTCCATCGACCGCGGGACGCAAGCCAAACAATTTTTTGTAATCGCAAACGTGACTTCACCTGCGGTCTTGATTGAGGGCGGCTTTATTACGAACAAGGATGAACTTTCGAAACTTGCGAGTGAGGATTATCGCGACCAATTAGCGGCAGCAGTTGCCGACGGCATTCTGCGGTATCGCGACGTGGTGAGTCAGCGGAAATCAACATTGGCAGCCACAGGTCAGAAGAGCGCTGAATAGGCAAAAGGGCTTCGTCGTCGAATGACCATGAAAATCACAACCGCTGCGGTGATCTTCATGGGATCGATGATGCTGATGCGGGCGGACCAACTCGTTGAAAGCGTGCAGCAGGCTTTGAAGGACGAGGGTTTCTACTACGGCGAAGTCAACGGCGACATGAATGCGAATCTCACTGCAGCGATTCGCCGTTATCAAATTCGCAATGGCCTGCAGGTTAGCGGCGAGCTCAATGATGAGACGCTGCGATCGCTCGGGATTAAATCTTCCGGGTCATCACGACCAACGATCAAACCTGCGTCACCGACTCCTGCGGCGGGTGCTGTGCCCAGCGAGCCCCCTCCCGACGAGACGGAAACCCCACCTGCGACACCTCCGGTTCAGCCTTTCAGTAACGCGCCACAAGACCAGCAGGTTTTTCCCTCAACTCCCATGGGTCCGGCCAGTTCACCGGGGACAGTTTTTGCCGACACGCCATTTCAGGCCGCTCCTCCCGGCGTGCAACGCAATGTGATCGTCTCGGCGCAAATCGTCCTCGCGCGGTCTGGACTGTATCGCGAACAAATTGACGGAATCTACGGACCTGCGATGGAACTATCCCTGCGCGCCTATCAAGCGCGAACGAGACTGCCGGTGACTGGCCGACTGGATCGGCAAACGCTCGCGGCGCTGCGCTTGTTGCCGGGGCCGCGCCAGCCGTTTTACAATCCCTACCGCCAGCGAATGCGTCCGCGGCCCGGGCCGCCGATTCGTGGTCAATGGGAGCCCGACTAACCTTGGTTTGGATTGTCGAAACGCACTGACTGCAGTTCGGCGAAAACTGTGCCTACGGAAATCTGTGCATCGATGCGAAGGATGAGCCTCTCAGCATCGTCTGACACCCAGATTGTGGCACGACGAAATTTCTTGTGCGGCTCCAAATCGAGATGCTTTCCGATGCGTTTGAGTTGCAGATCAAGCTTGATCGCGTTGTAAGCGCCGGCGCTCACGGAGCTTTTTTCCCGCCCGGTTACGGTCACAGTGGCCAGGTAGGCGTTTGTTGCCGCGTAAACCGCCAGGCGATAAACGCTCCCTTGTTTGAGCGGCTGACTGCGCAGGTAAAGTGCCGCGGAGTGCAAATCGAACAAGTTAGGCAAGGTAAAGTCGCGTTTGGTTGTCTTAGCGGCGGCGCCTTCGCCTTCGGTTCGTGCCCGAGTCACTCCGCTGTTGGTGAAAGTGAGATGGGTTACAATTTTTTTTAATCGGTAGCTTTCGCTTTGCTCCGTTTCAATCGGAGCCAGTGTTTGGGAGTTCGCGACGGCACGATACGTGGCATCCAGTTTCCACAAGGCCCGGACAAAACCAATGGTTCGGCCTGTACTTTCAAGTTGAAACCTGTCGTTCGATGGTTTGTTGAAGTGAACTTCACCGGTAGCCGCGGTCACTCCGGACCACCCGAAGCGATAAGACGCACGCAGAGGGCGCAACGCAGGAAAATTCCCGGCCGGCTCTTTGCTGAGTGTTGCCTCCCAATCCGCAGCGAACGAACCGGTCCAAGACGCGAGCAAGATCGTAATCGCGCAATTACTTACTCGGAATCGGGATCGAAAAAACATTCTCTGGAGGTTCGCAACTGCACCCAACCATCGCCGTGCCAGTGTGCGATTTCATCCGTACAAAAAAATACACGCGAGTTTAGCCCGCGTGTATTGTGGAAATTCGAGGCGAACCTCAGGGTTTCGTTGCTCTTGCTGCCGCCGGGCTGACGGACGGGGCTGCCGCAGGCTTCCTGGTCGAAGCTGTAGCGCGACCGGGTTTGTTTAGCGTCTCGACGATCTCGTTTGTGAAATCAACGTTGTCTGGCGCGTACAGCACGACAGGGACGCCGTTGATACTTACGCCCGATTTATCCAGCACAAAATCGAGGCTCTTGGCTTTGACTTTCTCAACGACGACTTCGGTAATTTCTTTCACGATTCCCTCGCGCATTCGCATTAATTGCTCCTGCAACTGCTGCTCCCGTGTCTGGCGAAAGTTGTTGATCTCTCGCTCCATGCTTTTAATGGTGGCGATTTTGTCGTCGCGCTCCTTGGCCATGCCCGTCTTCTTGTCGGCGCTCAATGCCGGAGACTCAAGCTGCTTGTTCAGATTATTGATTTCGTCGAGCGCCTTTTTGTAAGCTTCCGCCCGGTCATCGTATTCCTTTTTGGCGGCGTTTTTGGCCTCGTTGATTTTTACCTCGGCGTCCTTGGTTTTGTTGTAATCCTTGAACGCGCGCTGCATATCGACCGTTCCAATTTTGGCAGTGCCCTGCGCGAAGGCCGCAATAGGAGCAACTAGCGCCAGCGCAGAGAGTATTGATAGAGACTTTTTCATAGAAACAGAGGATACGGTGGACGAATCGCGTTAGACTGCAACCACATATATTCGTTCAAAATTGATAGCCCACGTTGAAGTTGAAATGGCCGCCGCCGTTGTACCCGTCACGCATCACCGGGTACCCGTAATCGAGGCGTAGTGGACCGATCGGCAAATCAAGCCTGAGTCCGATACCGATATCCGAAGCCATATGGTTGAAGCCAAAAGACCAGGCCTCGCTATTCACAAAACCCATGTCGTAAAAAAGTGCGCCCCGGGCTTTTTCAATGATCGGGAACGTCCACTCAATCGTTCCGCGCGCCATCGTTTGGCCGCCCGTCGGCTCGCCGTTTTCATCCTTAGGGCCCACTTCCCGGAACGGAAAGCCTCGGAGATTGTTCGAACCGCCGAGGAAGAGTCGTTCGTAAATTGGCACCACGTCGCCGGCACCCCATTGGCTTACCGTCCCGATTTCGCCGTTGATGAGCAGGATGGTATCCTTGGGTAACCGGAAATATTGCGATCCCTCCAGATCGAACCCGTAAATCTGGGTATCGCCTCCCAGAAAACCGCCGGCGATAAAAGGGGACAAAGTAACGCGTTGTCCGCGGCGGGAAAGCAAGGGGTTGTCGCGCGTATCAAGGACCACGCTAGTAAAAACTTTACTTTCCACTGACGATCCCTTTTGCGACTGGATGAACTCAGAGGCGCTAGGATCCACGTTAAAAATATCGATGTCCTGCAACGTATATCCCAGCGTGGCGTACATGTACGCGTTGATTGGCTTGCGCAGCTCGAATAACAACCCGTAATTGCGCTGATTGTATTGGGAGCTCAAGTAATTCGCCTCGGTGTAAAAGGCCTGGCCAGTCAGCGAAAGACGTCGATCGAGGAAGTAAGGTTCGGTGATCGTCAGAACAAAATCCCTTCGCTCGGTTCCATACTGAAGACGTAACCGGAATTTTTGTCCCCCACCGGTGAACGAAGGCCAGTTGAACAGATCGAAATTGCCTTGGGTGAGCTCCGCAAACCCTACCAATTTATCGACCGTGCTGAAGCCACCTCCAAAACTGAGCGAACCGGTGCGTTTTTCCTGGACGAGAATCGTTAGGTCTTTCCGCCCCGGTATATCTGTTTCTTCCGGATAAGTCTCGACCTTTGCAAAGTAACCCAGGTTGTCCAGACGCTTCTTCGTGGTGTCTACACGAACCGTGTTGAAAACATCTCCCGGGGCGACAAGCACTTCGCGACGGATGACCTTATCCTTGGTGCGCGTGTTGCCCTCGATATTTACCCGATTCACAAACGAGCGAGTGCCCTCTTCGATAGTGTAGTGCACGTCTATGAGCGCGGGTCCGGCGGGCGTGCCCTCGGGTGTAATCACGAGATCGACGTAGCCTCCGCTGCCGTATGCGTCGGCAACGGCCTTGGCGTCGTCGCGGAGCTGTTTCGGCGAATAGACGCTGCCTTCTTTCAGTTTTAAGAAGGCGCGAACTCTTGCTTCGGTGCTGTGCTGGTAACCGGAAATTGTCAGTTTGCGTACGTGATATTGTGGACCTTCCACAATCACGATCGTGATGATCATCGGGCCCTTCGGAGTGCGATCTTTGCGCACTTCCTTTATTTCCACGTCGATGAAGCCGTGGTTTTGATAGTACTCCCGGATCTTGTCCAAGTCCTGTTCCAACTGAACTTCATCAAGCCGACCTGTCTTATCCATGAAATAGATGAACGTTCTGCCACGGGTTTTCATCTGTTTGCGTAATGCCCCTTGGGTAATATGCGCATTGCCCTCAAACCGGACCTGGCTTATCGCGCCTTTGACGCCCTCGGTCACGGTGAAAACGACACGCGCTGTGCCGCGTTTCTCGTCGATTGGATCCACGCGGAATGCAACGCTCACGTCGTTGTATCCGTGCCCCTGATAAACTTCGATGATTTTCTGGCGCGCCTCCTCGAGTGCCTGCTCGTCAACCGCCTGATTGAGTCTCACTTTTATCTCTTTGCGCAGTCTCTTCGGTTTGATCCGTTCGGCACCGGTGATTTCGATCTCGCGTACGATCGCCTGGGTTTGAACGGCAACGATCACCTTCACGCCGTCGCCTTGAGGCTGAGCAAAGATTCGAACGTTTCGAATGTAACCGGTTTTGTACAGCGCCTTGATGTCATCCTGCACGATCTCGTTCGAATACAGCTGGCCCACTTTTGTGCGCATCTGTGCCAGAATGCGTTCTTTGCTGATCGATGCAGGGCCCGTGTACTCCACCTCGATGGCGCGGATCATGGGAGGTCCCGGAGCTGATGGTGGCGCCTGCGCCCGTACAATTACGGTCGTCAAAAGCCCACAAAGGGAGGCGATCCAAATCGCAACCGGCAGGGGGCGCATCCATCCACAAAAACGTTGCATAGTCAGAAGCGCAGCCCCACGCAACTCAAACCCACGCAGGACAAGCGCCTATATCGGAAATAAGACCGCAATCGTCAAGGCGAGATTTCATTGAATCCCGCGGGTCCCCCCTCGCGTTCAATCCAGATTTATCGCGTGGGCGGGTCTTTTCAACGAGTTTTCCTCGTTAATTTGATGGTCAATCCATGCACGGCTGCGATCTCAGCTTCTTCGCCTTTTTCTATCAGAGCATCGCTGACCGCGTTCCAGTATTCGCCTTCGACGAAGATCCTGCCGTTGCGCGAATCAATTGGAGTCAACGCCGTCACAGTCCTTCCGATAAGCGTTTCTTTTCCCGCCTTCACCGGCAAGAGTTGCGCGCGCAGTCCTTTTCCGATGACGAAAATGAAGAACGCGGCGGTGACGAGTGTTGCAGGAATGATGAAGCTCAAGGACAAACGAAACAGTGGATCGGCGCGATCAAAGAGCATGAGCGAACCGATCAGAAACGCAATGACTCCGCCGACTGTGAGCACGCCGTGCGTGGGCGTGTAAAGATCAAATATGAAAAGCATCATTGCGAGCGCGATCAGGACGAGTCCAGCCACGTTGACTGGCAGAATCGCCGCCAGATAAAGCGCCAGAATCAACGCAATCGCTCCGACCACACCGGGAAGAATTGCTCCGGGTGAAGTCAGTTCGCCGATAATCCCGTAGATCGCGATCAACATCAGGATGAACATGACTTCCGGTCGCCACAGTTTTTGAAATACGCGCTCAGCCGGCGACATCTTGATTTCGGTCAGTTGCGCGCCGGCGGTGTTGAGCCGTTTGCCGTCCACTACGCGTCCGTTCAATTTTTGCAGCAGATCTGGCATATCGGTCGCGATCAAATCGATAACTTTCAATTCCATGGCTTTCTGCGCAGTGATCGAAGCGCTCTCTTTTACGGCGGACTTGGCCCATTCAACGTTGCGCTGGCGCTTGCCCGCAATGGTCTCCATGTAGCTGACGGAAAAGTTTTCGAGCTTCTGCTTCATGGTTTCGTCCGGCTTTTCTTCGCCACTACTTGGAAAACCCCCGATGGAAACCGGATGCGCCGCACCGATCGTAGTGGCCGGCGCCATTGCCGCGACATTGGCCGCCAGCGTAATGAAACAGCCTGCGCTGGTCGCGGTCGCCCCCGTGGGCGCGACGTAAACCACAACGGGAACCGGAGATCCGAGGAAGCTTTGCACAATTTTCTGAGTCGAATCGAGCAGACCGCCCGGCGTGTTGAGCTGAATCACCAGGCACTGCACATTTTGCGCCTTGGCTTCTTCGATGCTTCGGAAAATGTAACTCGCTGTCGCGGGCCCGATCGCGCCGTCGACATTGATAAAGCCAACTTTCTCCGCGGCGAACACTGCCGGTGTCGCAGTGCAGGCCAGGCAAAGAAAGATGCTGACCAACAGAATCTTCATTCGCTTCGTCCGAATCGTTGCGCCGCTCTTCCTTAAGCTCAAGCTCCTTTCATCGGCTGAAACTTGATCGCCAAGTCTTCCACCTTTGGCTTAACGATCTTCGCGTAATCGCTGTGGCTCATTTTTATCGCATCAGTGTGTGTGCCGGCCTCGAACACAATGTAGTCCTGTTCGGCCAGATGCTTGTCGACGTAAGTAGGCAGACCATAAAGATTCCCAAACGGCGGCATCGCTCCGATCGCGGAGTCCGGGAACAGTTGAAGTCATTTTCCTTACCAAGAGAGACAGATTTTCGGATCGCCTTCTCGATTTTCTCCAGATCGATGTGGTGATCTGCTGGCAACACGACGATCAAATGTTGATCGCCAGATTTCAGCATCACAACTTTCGCCTGATGCCGGCCTTTGACGTGTTCCGCTTGCGGCGATCCGTTGCGCCGTGACCGCCTCGGCGTGGTGTAGGATTTCGTACTGCACTTTGTTTTGATCTAAACAATCGATGAGTTGTTTCGGTATTTTCATAGGCAGCTCCGGTAAAAAAGTATCACGTTCCCGAGCCATTTCTTCTACTCGGAAGAGTTGCTACTCTGTGTCCTCGCGTCGAGGATTAAGGTAACGACCAGACCCAGCAGACTTACAGCCGACATAATTCCAAGAACGGTCGGAACCCCGAATGTTTCTTTCAAGATTGGCAGAAGGAAGACGCCCAACGTTGCGCCGAGTTTCGCAACGCCCGCGGCGAATCCACCTGCTGTCCCGCGTAATTGCGTCGGGAATAATATTGGGGCGAGTGTAAACGTGGTCGAATTAGGACCAGCGTTCATCAGCAGGTTGAACAAAATGAACCCGACGAACACCAGCGGGATGTGCAAACTCGAGTTTGTTAGGCCGACAGCTGCCACTAACACCAACATCCCCACAGCCATTCCTGTAAAACCGATCGCCTGCATCCGGATGCGCCCGAACCGTGGAACCATCCAGATGCCAAGCAGGAAGCCGAATAGCAAAAACAAGTCGATAATGGCGCTACCCTTTGCGACAGCAAAGTCGTGCGCGGTCAATCCACGCGTTCTTCCGGAAATTTCGATCGCTCCGAGAATTGTCGGGGTAAACAATCCAACGCCGTACGTAGCAATATCCATCAGAAACCAGGGGATAGTTACCAGCGCCGTGCGCGCCCGATAACGACGCGAAAACAGGGTCGGCAGCCCACCTTTTACCTGCGGAACAAGAGCTGCGAGCTTCTCGTCGTTACCGGTAAGTTGCAACACTGCCTGTCGTTGCTCGAGAATGATCCGAACGAAAGCTTGGGCCGCCTCTGTAAATTTACCGCGAGACATCAACCAGTGCGGACTTTCTGGTGCCGACAGACGTAAGACAAAAAAGAATAGGGCAACTGCGCCTTCTGTCGCCAGAAATAGCCGCCAAACCTGAGCGCCTCCGGTCCTTAGCAAGGCCAGCGCAATCGCTGCCGCGAGCAGCATACCGACAGATTGACAGGCAATCGTGGCCACCATCATTCGCGCACGACTGGGCTTGGGCAAAATTTCGGAGACATAGCTGCTACTAACAGGGAAATCGATACCTACTCCCATCCCGACGAGTAGTTGTCCTATGAACAGCATTGCCGGTCCCTTAGCCAGCGCACTGATACAGGCGCCGGCGGCAATAATCATCATGTCGGCGAGCATCAACTTCTTACGGCCAAGATGGTCCGCCATCGGCCCGCCAACTCCTGCTCCAATGGCAGCACCAAACACCAGGCTTGCTCCAATGAGACCGACCACGTCGGGTTGAATGTGAAAGTCAGCGATGATAATGGGCATCGCCACGCCAAGAAGAAAAATGACGTAACCATCGAGCAACGTGCCCCCGGTCGAGAGCACCCAAAGCCATCGCTGAACCCTGTTCAGCGACGACTCATCCAGCAGGAGCGTCAGGCGTTGTGGTAGGGCAATTTCGGACAATGTTAGCGTTTGTTACGTCTGTCCGCTTTCTCCTGATCGACGGCTTGATGATATTCGCGCCGAATCTCCGCGAGGTTCACGGTTGGCTTGGGAAATTGCATGTCCATATCTTCCATCTGCCGGACAATGATTTGCGAAATAGCCAAGTCCCGAAACCATTTGTGGTTTGAAGGAATGATGAACCATGGAGCGTGTTCGGTGCTGGTTTTGTTAAGCACATCCTCGAATGCCTTGGTGTAATCATCCCAATATTCGCGTTCCTTGTAGTCGGATTCACTGATCTTCCACTGCCGCGCCGGGTCATCCAGTCGTTTCTCAAACCGGGCAAGCTGTTCCTCTTTTGAAATGTGCAGAAAAAATTTGAGGATTGTCGTGTTGTTTTGCGTGGTGATCAGCTTTTCGAAATCGTTGATTTCATCGTAGCGCTTCGACCAGATTTTTTCCGGTACTAAGCCGTGAACGCGCGCCACCAGCACATCTTCGTAATGGGAGCGATTGAAAATTACGATCGAACCTTTGGCAGGCACATACGGATGCACGCGCCAGAGAAAATCGTGCGCCAGTTCTTTCGGCGTCGGCTGCTTGAAGCCAACAGAAATGCAGCCCGCTGGGTTCATTCCAGTGAAGACGTGACGGACTGTGCCGTCTTTGCCACCAGCATCGAGTCCCTGCAACACCACGAGAAGCGAACCCTTCTGCTCCGCATACATAAGATATTGCAGTTCGTCCATTTTCTGCCGGTTCTTCTCAATTTCGGGCAAAGCTGACTTGCGTGATTCATGGTTGCCATGGTAGCCGGGATCGAAGCGCTTTAATCGAATCCTGGATCCCGGCTTCACCACAATTTTTTTTCGATAGTTGGGCATGATCTTTTCTTTTTTGATTTACCTCACAGCCTTTTGCGTGTCTGCCGCTAGGACTCGCAGCGGTTCGAATAGCCATCGCTTCCACGAGTGAGCAGGATCCAGGATGCGATAAAGTCCAAGTTTCACGATGTCCTGCACTAGCATCCACACGATGTTGTAAGCCCACACAAAGCCAATGATTCCCCACGGGAGTGCCGGCACGAGCCAGCCTTGGCCGCACATGAACACCGCCACGATTTGCGTGGCAATGATCGCGAAGAAAAGGCGTGAGCTGGGATATGGCGGTTTCCAAAAGGGACCCCTTGAGCGCATCACAAACAACATGAGATGACCGCCAGCGACTAATTGCAGGAACATCATTGTTTGTAGTTGCGGATGCTGCAGGTGATGAACCGTGTCGCCGAGATAAAGCAAACCGAAGCTTTGAATGACAGCGAGCAATCCAAGCACTGACGAGATCACCAGCACTCTCTCCAATTCCCATCTAACAGGCTGCGGCGGCACGGTCGCGTTGTCGAAGGCGATGGTCATAATGGGCACATCGTCCAGCAGAGCGAGAGCGATCAGCATGATCGCGGTGAGCGGAAAAAAGTGATAGTAGATCGACGCGAGCACCACGAACACCATGATGGCGATGGTCATCGCGATTCGATAGAGCACGTAGCTCGTCATCCGTTCGAAGATGCGCCTGGCCTCCGCGATCCCGTCGATGATCACGGATAAACCGGGCGCGGTCAGGACCAATGCCGCTGCTGCGCGCGCTGCTTCGGTCGCTCCGGAAACGGCGATGCCGACGTCCGCTTGCTTGAGCGCGGGCGCATCGTTCACGCCGTCGCCTGTCATACCGACGATATGACCGCTCTGCTGGAGTATTTTTACGATCGCATATTTGTGTTCTGGAAAAACCTCAGCAAACCCATCGGCTTGGTTGATCTTCTCCGCTGCATCCAACGGGATCTGGCCTTTCGTCACGTCGCCAGGAAAAAGTTCCGTTGCCGGTTGGATATTTGCGCCCATGTCCAGCTCCGATGCAATTTGCCGTGCGATGGCGACGTTATCGCCGGTAACCATTTTGACTTTCACTCCATAAGCGCGCGCCCGGGCGATGGTGCTCTTCGAATCGGGCCGCGGCGGATCGAACAGCGGCAGAATTCCTAGGAAAACCCAATCATTGTCGCCGTGAGAGACAGCGACACCGATCGTGCGGTAACCGTGACCCGCGAGATTGTTCACCGTCTGCTGCGCCTTGACCAAATCGGCGCCCGCAAGCTTCGTCAGCGCCAGGATTACTTGCGGTGCACCTTTGCTGGCCCGAAAGACTGCGCCGGGCGTATCCTTGATTGTTGCTTCGGTGCGTTTGTGCACAGGATCGAAGGGAACGTAGGCTTCCTGTTGATAACGCTTGAGAATCGATTGGTCTTTAAGCCCGGCCAATATCGCGAGATCAATCGGATCGTTATCGGCTGCGCGTGACGCGAGTGAGGCCATCAAAATCAATGTGTCCGCATCGGTGCCGGACCACGGTTGCGCTTCGCCCAGGGTCAGCTTGTTCTCGGTTAATGTGCCGGTCTTATCCGAACAGAGCACATCGACGCCTGCCAGTTCCTCGATCGCTTCCAATCGCGACACGATTGCCTTGCGCTTTGCGAGCATTCGCGCGCCAAGGGCCATAGTTACCGAGAGCACCGCCGGCATGGCTACAGGCACTGATGCTACAAGGAGAATCAGAACAATTTCGGACAACCTTAACAGGACAGTCCGGTCGTAATGGCCGCGCATGTCGAAAAGACGAGCGGCCACCAAAATCACCACCAACACCAGCGCAAGAATGATCAGGAAGTTGCCGATCCTCATCACGGCTCGCTGGAAATGCGAAACACTTCCGGCGCCCGCGACCAGTTTCGCCGTTTTTCCAAAGAAGGTATTCGCGCCGGTGGCAGTAACCACCGCCGTCATTTCTCCCTGTTTAACGACCGAACCCGAGTATGCCTCTTCGCCCGATTTCTTGCTGACCGGCAACGATTCTCCCGTCAGCGCGGATTGGTCGATACTGATGTAATCGCCCGCGATGAGTGTGCAATCAGCGGGAACAACGTCACCGAGATACAATCGAACAATGTCACCCGGCACCAGCGTTCGAGCGTCGATCTGTTGCCAACTTCCGTTGCGCAGCGCGCGGGCTTTTAGAGCAAGCGAACTCTTCAACGCGTCCAGCGCGTTGGAAGCTTCGTGTTCCTCCCAGAACCCTAGCAGCGCGTTGAACAACAGCAGTGAGGTGATGATGGTAAAATCGCCCCAATCACCTACGATGAATGCCATCAATGCCGCGGCCTCGATCATCCATGGGATCGGCCCCCAAAAATAAGCGAGCAACGCGGCGAACGCGTTTTTCTGTTTCTCCACCAGCGCGTTTGGCCCGTACTTCTTCAAGCGCGCCTGGACTTGGGCGTCAGTTAAACCCGTCTTATCATCGGCTCCGAGCTTCGCCAGTGTTCCAGCGATAGTGGGTGCGGTACCGGTGGCATCTGGCGTTTGCATGAATAACAGCTCCTACCCGCAGTGATGGTGACCAGTGATAACTTTCCGCGTCGCTCAAGACCAGAAGAATTTCCGCGCGAGCTGGGACGCTGACCCGAAGCTGGCCGAAAAACGCACGCCGGAATTTTCGCTTGGCAGGAAATCGACACCGCCACTGACCTCCTCTCGCGCGAACGAATTGTGTATGCCTACATGCGAAGTTTGCGAGAACGAATATGACAAGGCGTTTGAAGTCGTCATGGGCGGAGAACGTCACACCTTTGATAGCTTCGAGTGCGCAATTCACGCGCTGGCGCCTGTTTGCCCCCACTGCACCTGCCGTATCGTCGGACACGGCGTCGAAACGGACGGAAAAATCTTCTGTTGTGTCCATTGCGCACGCGTGTTCGGCACAACGCAGTTGAAGGACCGCGTCTAAGGGTAGGACGCGTCACTCTGTGCGCGCCGTTTTACCTTCATGTCGGCGTGCAGCGACTGCCCGCCCTACCTTGGGCTTACGTTTCCACCTTTTGGTTGCGGCATTTCACTTGAATTGATCATCGATTTGATGCGACTGGACTTACCGGCCACTGCGAAATACAGATGCTGATATGAATTCGTTTCGAGCTTGGTTCATCGGGCTGGTGCTTGCATCGTTCGCAGGCTTAATCGCGCTGGCGCAAACACCCGCGGCGAAATCCGCGGCGTCATCAAAAGGCATTTCAGTGTTGCATCCCACCGCGGGCAATAAAGTCAGCGGCACCGTCACGTTCACGCCGGTCACCGATGGCGTGCAGGTCCACGCAGAGATCGCGGGCCTGACGCCTGGTAAGCACGGGTTTCATGTCCATGAATTTGGCGATTGCAGTGCAGCCGATGCCAGTTCCGCAGGCGCGCATTTCAATCCCATCAACCAACCGCATGCCGGGCCCGATGCAGCCGCACGGCATGAGGGCGATATGGGAAATGTGGAAGCAGACGCTTCTGGCAACGCCAAGCTGGATTACGTCGACCATCAGATTTCCCTCACGAACGATGCGAAATCGGCGATCGGCCGCTCGGTCGTGGTTCACGCAAAACCCGACGATCTGAAGACTCAACCATCCGGAGACGCAGGCGGTCGCATCGCCTGTGGCGTAATCGGCTGGGCAAAAACGCAGTGACGGAACTGCGCCGAGCGCGCAAATCGGCTCGAAGATGCCGAGACAAGATTCAGCGGTGTTTGCGCGAACCTTTTCGTTCGCAATCTCTATGCTCGACAGAGCAGATTTCATCTGATCAAATTATCGGAAACCATCGCCCTGCACGCTTATGCCACGAATATCCAAAATTGAATTGTCGCCCGATAACGGGTGCATCATCGACATGAAATGGAGCCTCGGCCCGTTGAGCTATCGCGCTTCTGCGCTAGGCAAGGTCGACATTGAACTGACCAAGGAAATCACCCGGCTACCTGAGCTGGTGCTTTACGATCACATCGGCTTTAAAGGTTCCTACGCCCGCACCAACTTGAGTTTCCACTACGTTGGCGATTACTGGAACGACCGGATGAGCTGCGTCATCGTGGAGAGCGGCATCTGGCGATTTTATCGCGACGATTATTACAAAGGCCCGCACTGGGATCTCGGCCCGGGTTACTACGAAAGCTTCTTTGCCGAAAAAGGCCCCGACGACGTCGTCAGCTCGTTCCAGTGCATCGCACTGACGTAGGCGTGATCCGGTAGACGAGACATCTCCCAATCATTCTCGTTGACGCTCTCGTGCTTTGCCCGGCGCTTGACACAAGCGCCGCTACAACGTGGTGAGTTCGAGAACTTTTCGCGCGCAGCCCCATGACAAGGTGAAGCCGGCGCCGCCGTGGCCGTAGTTGTGAATCACGGTGCGGGCATCGCGGAGACGATCTCGTTCGACGCGTACGCCTGATCTTCGGAACGGGCGCAGACCGACGCGCTCAGCGAAGACGGGCGGTTTGTCGATGTTCAACACTCGGCTGCCTTCGGCGATAATTCGCGACGTCGTTGCGGGATCAGCCGACAAGTTGTCGCTGACATCATTTGTTCCGCCGAAGACGCAATCCTTCGCACGCGGGATTGCGTACATGAGCGGCTCGTCATCACAGACAATCGCGCAGGAAAGACCCTCGATTCTCGGGACGATTGCGACCTGACCACGATGCGGCTCGAGATCCGCATCCTGGACGAGTTCGCGCGCGCCAATTCCTGCGCAGTTGATCACCAGAACGGATTTTGAATCCACATCTTCGAGGTTCTTGAAATCGACATTTGCGTTGATTTCGCCGCCTGCCTTCAGGAAGCGCGCGGCGAGGTAATCAAGATAAATCGTAGTGTCCATCAGCGGAACGCGCAGCGAGAAACCGCTCGTAAAGCTGCAGCCACCGGGCTGTGCGTAGTCCTGAATCGGCCACAGGCCGGTTGCTACAGATGAAAGGCGCTGCGCGCCCAGCGGAATGGCCCACTCGGGAATTTCAATTTCACCGGTGCGCAAAAACTGCCGCGATTCGATGATCGAGACACCGCTCTCGGGAAACCGAGCAAGATCGAGGAGCACTTGGTAGGTTTCGAGCGCCAATGGGATCACTCTCTCGGCTGGCTCGACATGGTAGGGAAACCAAACCGCTGCAGCCACGCTGGAGGTTGTTTGCTGCCCGATGTCCTTCGCGAATATCGCAGTGCGGTAACCGTGCTCAGCAAGCACCACACCGCACGTCAAGCCCGACACGCCGGCGCCGATAATCGCGATGTTCCGCTCCATTCCCAAATGGTAAGGATCGCCGAGCCGTCCGCAAAATTCTCTAGCGTGCGGTGGCCTCGCCATGGCGAGTGGCCAGGGCGACGGCGCGCACAGGGGTGATGCGCCCTACCATGACGTCTGTGCGATCGGTAGGGCCGGCAGTCCTCATGCCGTTCAGTCTCGCGGCAACGAATGAGTCACACGCTTTACAGTTGGTGCGTGCCAAATCCGCGGCAGCGTCTAAGATTTCTTCGCGATGGTTTCACTAAACCGAGATGCGCTCACGGAAAAAACCCTAGAGGGCGCGCGGATTTCCACAGAGGACGCGCTGGAATTGTATCGGTCGCCCCTCGAAGAATTGGCTGCGCTTGCAAATGCGCGGCGCGATTTGGCAAAGGCCAAAAGTTACGGCGGACGCGGTCGCGAGATCGTGACCTACATCGTCGACCGCAACATCAATTACACAAACGTTTGCAACGTTTACTGCAAGTTCTGCGCGTTTTATCGGACGGAACGCGACGAAGATCATTACGTGCTGAGCTTCGAGCAACTTGACCAAAAGCTGGACGAACTCACTGCCGCCGGCGGAGTCCAAATCCTGATGCAGGGCGGGCATCATCCGAAATTGTCGTTCCAATGGTACATCGATCTTTTACAGCACATCCGCGAAAAATATCCCCACATCAATATTCACGGGTTCAGTCCGCCGGAGCTTCAACATTTCGCGGAGACATTCCGGATGCCGCTGCGAGAAGTGATCTCCGAATTTAAGACGGCCGGGCTCGGCTCCATCCCGGGTGGCGGGGGCGAAATCCTCGTGGACCGCGTACGGAAGAGGATTTCGCCTTTGAAAATAAACAGCGACGAATGGTTGGAGGTGATGCAGGTGGCGCATGAGCTCGGATTGAAATCTAGCGCCACGATGATGTTCGGTCACGTGGAGACGATCGAAGATCGCGTCGAACATCTGCAGCGGATTCGGGATCAACAGGATCGCAGCGGCGGGTTTACGGCGTTTATTTGCTGGACCTTTCAGCCGCAGCATACGGTATTGAAAGTGAAGCAGCCGACTGGCGTCTCCGAATATCTACGAATGCAAGCTCTCGCACGGATTTTCCTGGACAATATTGATAACATTCAAAGCTCCTGGGTGACGCAAGGCCCGGACATTGGCCAGATCGCCCTTAGATACGGCGCGAACGATTTCGGCTCGGTGATGATGGAAGAAAATGTCGTCAGCAGCGCGGGCACAACTTTTCGGCTGGACGCAGCGCAAATCGAGTCGCTCATCCACGGTGCAGGGTACGAACCGCGTCGCCGAAACAATTGGTACGAACTGTTGAACTAAAGGAGACAGCCATGGAATTACTCGAAACGTTTCCGCGACTAATTAGTTGGGCCATACCCCTCATCATTCTTGCCGTAATCATTCTTCCGCAGGCGACCCGCATCCTGCGCGAATACGAGCGAGGCGTGATTTTCCGTCTTGGAAAATTACTCGGCGCGAAAGGTCCGGGATTGATTTTCCTCATTCCCATCGTTGATCGGATGGTGCGAATGGATTTGCGCGTCGTCACCATCAGCGTCGAGAAGCAGGAGGTGATGACGCGTGACAACGTGCCGGTGACGGTCGACGCGGTTGTTTATTTCCGTGTGGTCGATCCGCAAGCCGCGGTCGTGAAAGTGGAGAACTTTCTCAAAGCCACCTCGCTGATGTCGCAGACGACGCTGCGCAGCGTCCTCGGCCAGGCCCCCTTGGATGACCTGCTTTCGCAGCGCGAGTCGATCAACCAGAAGTTGCAGGAGATCATCGACCGGCAAACCGAACCGTGGGGCGTCAAAGTCACGGCGGTCGAGGTCAAGGACGTTGCGCTGCCCGACACAATGAAGCGGGCGATGGCTAAGCAAGCCGAAGCTGAGCGCGAGCGCCGCGCAAAGATCGTCAACGCCGAGGGCGAATTTCAAGCTGCGGAAAAAATGGTGCAGGCCGCGGCGATGATGAGCAAGGAGCCGATTGCACTGCAACTGCGCTTCCTGCAAACGATGCGCGAAATTTCCAGCGAACACAATACCACGACGTTTTTCCCCCTTCCGATCGACCTCTTGACGGCATTGATCAAAAAGAGCGAACCACCAAAGCCGTAGTTTGCCGCACGATCAGCGAACGATCTTGGCGATTTGCTGGCGAAAAAGTTTTGCCCCACCGGATGCTGGGTGACGAACGCAGTGCGCGTTAATACCGAGTTGCTCGAGCTGCGCGCCGGCGATTTTTCCCAGAGCGACGATTTGCTCGCAAGGAAATAATTCGAGGAAGGCCTTCAGCACAGGGCGACCGGAAAGTTGCTCCGACTTGTTAGGCATACGATTGCTCAACGGCCCGCGGTGCGGATCGAATGAATGCCAGGGGAACGCATTCCACAATACGAACTCGTCCGGCGGCACGCCAACCTTCAGCAACGCGCCCCAGCCAATCGTCGCGGTCGGTTCCGAAAAACCATTTGGACAAACACTCGGTTTGCTCGTGCGGCGTGGCTTGATGCCAAGAATCAGTAGCGGCGGTCTGTGACCGCCGTCGCCTGGATAATCGCGCTGGAGATTTCGGCGCTCACAGAGCGCCGCTACAATGTCGGTGTGTTTGCCGAGCAGCATGCGCTCCGAAGTCATCGGGATTCCAGTGAAATGACCGCCGCGGTAACCGAGAGCTTCGCCAATGACGACGAGCTTCGCGCGTCCCAGGCGTTCTTGCACGTAAGCGCGTAATTGTTGGCGTCGGATGATTGGTGCAATTCGGCCGATGTCGTTTTCCTCGTCGATTTGCCACCACGGATTGAACACCGCGCCGGAAGGGGGCGCTGTTAACAGTCGCAGAAATCTATCCAGCTGCTTGCGGGACATCACCTGAACTAAGTGCAAACGTAAGCGCGATGCCAGAGCTGCCCGAAGTCGAAACGTTCAAACGATACCTGGACAGCACCTCGTTGCATCAGAGGATCATCGGTGTCGAGGTGCGAGACGCGTATGTCTTGAAACACGTTTCCCCGCGTGAGCTGGCACGGCGACTGAAAGGGCGCCGCTTCGAAAACAGTCGCCGGCACGGCAAACATTTGTTTGTGCGCGCTGATAATGAGCTCTGGTTACGGTTGCATTTCGGCATGACCGGCTGGCTTCAGTATCTCAAGCGCGACGAAGAAACGCCGACCACTGCGCGCGTCCTTTTTAGTTTCGCGAACAACCGCCGGCTCGCGTTTGACGATCAACGAAAATTTGGCGAGGTCGAGTTGATCAAGGATGTGGATGAGTTCCTGCAAGACGCCGCATCGGTCCAGACGCGCTCGATGTCGGTCGCTCCGAGTTCAAAACGATCTTCCGAATGCATCGCGGCGCAGTGAAAGCGATCTTGTTGAACCAGCAGCTGATCGCTGGAATCGGCAACCTTTACGCGGACGAAATTCTTTTCCGCGCACGCATGCACCCGGCCATTGCGGCGGCCAGTTTGAGTGACAAGGATCTGAGGGTGTTGTTTCGTGCAACGCGCTATGTGCTGGAGAAAGCAATTGCGTTGAAAACCGATTTCAATCGTTTACCGAAATCGTGGCTGCTTCCGCATCGTGGAAAACTCGGCAGCTGTCCGCGCTGCGGTCGCGCGTTGAAATCAGCAACAATCGGCGGTCGCACTTCATGGTTTTGCGCGCATTGCCAGAAGCGAGCGCATTCCAAAGCTACGCCGTCCACATAACCGCGACTATCGACTCTTAGTGCAACATTTTCAGCAGTGTGAGTGCATTCGTCGGCGCCGCGCCTTCGGCATCAAGTGCGCTGAGGACAGCGCACACTACGGCATTTGATGTTTCACACCATCGGTCGAAAACGGCCGACGACTTCCTGCAAACGGCCGGTGATCTGGCCTAACGAACAAACTTCGGCCGCTTCAAGCAGAGCAGGGAAAACGTTCTTGCCGCGCTCGGCGACCGCAGCTAGCTCGTCCAATGCACGTTTCGCCTTCTCGGCGTTTTTCTTTTTGAATTTGCGGACCCGATCGACCTGCAACTGCTGTTTCGCCCGCGGCGTACGTGCAAGCTTTACTTCCGGAGCGTCGTCGTCGCCGTCGCGGTACTTGTTCAATCCGATGATTGGGCGCGTCCCGTCGTAGATTTGCTGTTCGTACTTATGCGCTGCGTTTTGGATCTGGCTCCGCTGATACCGTTCTTCCACCGCTGCGAGCACGCCCCCGAGCCGTTCGATTTCGCGGAACTCTTCCAGGATCGCCACTTCCACTGCGCGCTCGACCGCTTTCATGCCGGGCGAACCGCTCAGCATGTTCATTGTGTGTTTGAAAATGCCGGACTCCTCGAGCAAGATCGCCTGCCCATGCGCGGCGAGACGTATCCATTCTTCGCTAGGCGTTGTGAACGGTTCATCCGCGCTGTTGGAATGACACGAGTTCGTGGCGTTCATGTAGGACAAAATCAGTTCCGTGGCGGTTCGGGTGAGATTGTTTTTGAATTCGGCGGCAATTAACGAGCGTCCGCTGGTTTGCGTGTGCAATTTGCACAGCTGCGCTCTCGGACCTGCGCCGAACACGTCGCGCATCCCGATTGCCCAGATGCGGCGCGACACGCGCCCGAGCGCGATGTACTCCGCGTCGAGTCCGCAATCGAGAAAGAACGAAAGGCGCGGCCCGAATTGATCGACCGGGATTCCGCGCGCGGCGAACATTTCCGCGTAAGCAAAGCCGTTCGATAGCGTGTAAGCAGCCTGTTGCACCGGTGTCGAGCCGGCCTCGCCGATGTGATAACCGCTGATCGAGATTGGATACCAGCGCGGCATATCGCGCGTAGTAAACTCCACCATGTCGGTGAGGAACCGGAGCGACGGCTCGATCGGAAAAATGGTTTCGTTCTGCGCCTGGACCTCCTTAAAAATGTCGGCCTGAACCGTGCCGCGTAATTTCGGAACGACCTTAGGACCAAATCGCCGCTTGGCTGCAGCGATGTACATGGCCATGACCATGGGCGCCGGGCCGCTTATCGTCATTGAAGCGGAAAAATTCGGGGATCCGAGATCAAACCCATCGTAAAGCCGCACCATGTCTTCGACCGTGTCGATCGCCACGCCGCCCTCGCCGATCTTCCCGAAAACACCGTCGGCATCGCTGTCGAGCCCGTAAAGTGTCGGCCCATCGAATGCCGTGCTAAGCCGATGGGTGCGCTGGTGGCGCGTTAGATAGTGGAACCGCTCGTTCGTGTCTTCAGCCAGCATCAATCCGGAGAACAGACGCGTAGGCTCTTCAAGTTGCGGAATCTTCTTGCCCGTCTTTTCGCCGTTCTTCTCAAAACTCTCAATCTCGCGGATCGGCTCGAGATACATCTCGGGATACGCGGCGTTGAGGTAAGGAAACTCGCCCGGCAATCCTTCACCGAAAATGAAACGCGCAATCTCGCCCGGTTCGTCGATCTCAGGTAACGCGAGGCGCGGCAGCGACAAACCGGTCGGCGTGCGCGCAACCGGGATTTTCGCTTTTGTATCGTTCCAACGTCCAAGCAGATCGCGCCCGAATTTTTGATCGGTGCGCGCCCGCTTCACCTGATCGAGAACGAATTTGTTATAATTTTCGACCGATTCGACGACTTGTCCGAGCTTGCTCATAGCGTTCTCCTCCTGCTGTAGCGGCGCTCTATCAGCGCCGTCGCCGTTTTGATCGGCGGTCATCCGGCTTCGCGCCACTCCGACCTGACGAGGAAACCGCCGCTACAGATCTGTTTGAGATTAACTCAAACAATCGGTCCACGCCAGAGTCGCGGTGCCGTTTTGCAACGGTATCGACCAGTTGCTGGTCTCGCCGGTTTTGATCGAGGCGCTGCTCGATTTCCGAATGCGCAGTGCGCGCCCGCTGGAGATCGCTCTTGTTCACCACCACGATGTCAGCCAGATCGAGCATCACGATCTTTTGCAATTGCAACCGGCTGCCGTAGTCGGGATTCATCACCAGCACGGTTGAATCAACAATGCCATTTTTTTGGAACGGCATCGCCTCCTGGCCGGTGCCCACGGTCTCGATAATGACGTAATCGAAATCCGACTGTGCCAGCAACGCGAGACAATCGTGCGTTGCGGGCGAGAGTCCGCCCGGCTGTCCGCGCGTGGCCATGCTGCGCATGAACACGCGATTATCCTGCGAATTGATCATCGTCGCGCGGTCGCCCAGCAACGCGCCTTTGCCGACTACGCTGGGGTCGTGCGACAAAATCGCGATTCGGCCCTCGGGATTTCGATTCAGAAACCGCAGGACGAGCTCGTCGATCAACGTCGTCTTTCCCGCGCCGCCCGGCCCGGTGAAACCGATCACTTTCGACGATCGATGTTCGATGTTTGATGTTTGGCGTCCTTTGACTGTGTTGGGCGTTGTGCGTTTTCCCCTGGCCTGTGCATCTTCAATTTGAGTTAGTTTGTGTGCCAGCTCCTGATCGACGGATTTTGGGCGCGGCCGTTTCGTTCGAGGCTTGGCATAACGCCGATACACAAATTTCACCATGTCGTCGAGTGACGTGCCGGCAAAGAAAATCTCGTCTACGCCTTTGCGTCTCATCATTGCCGCGTCGTCGCGCGTGATGGTGCCGCCGCCTCCCCCGAAAACCTTGATATCGTCCGCGCCCTTTTTGCGCAAAAGATCGACCACGGCCGCGAAAAATTCGATGTGCCCACCGTTGTAACTCGATATGCCAATTGCCCGCACGTCCTCCTGGATGGCGGCACGGACGATGTCGGCAACCGAGCGGTGATAGCCGAGATAAATTACTTCGATCCCGTGCCGGATGAACTCCAGGTTGATCGTGTTGATCGCACTGTCGTGGCCATCACAAATCGGGACTGCGGTTAGAATTCGAATGGGCGAAGGCATTTCTTCCAAGAGCTAACAACAAATCTGGAATCCAGGAAAACAGGAAAACTGAGGAAATGTCTATCTCCCGTTCCTGTTTTCCTGATTAGTGTGCACAGATTTGAGAGCCTGACCATCGCTTCGCGTCCGTTGCAGCGCAGATTACAGATTTGCATCAACTGGTCCATTGTCGCCGCGATTGTTTCTGCTTCCTGATTTTCTGTTTTCCTGAGTAAGCTCCGCCACAATCACATGAAAAAATCCAAAGCGTTTCGCGCAATCCTTACTGCCGGTCTGGTCGTTGGTGTTTTGGACATCTCTTCCGCGTTCGTGATCTGGTGGCAACGCGGCGTAGGGGCGCAGCGCGGATTGCAGGGAATCGCCGTAGGATTGCTGGGTGCGAGCTCGTTCGATGGCGGATTGGTAACGGCTGGCCTCGGTCTGGGGCTCCATTTTTTCGTTGCGTTTGTGGTTGTATCGGTTTTTTACCTGGCCAGCCGGAAGATTGAATTTCTGACGATTCATCCTGTTGTGTCCGGTGTGTTGTACGGGATCGGCGTTTACATTGTGATGTACTGGTTCGTATTGCCAACGGCCTTTCCAACGTTTCGACACCGGATGGGGAACGAGTTGCTCGCCGTTGCGATTCATATTTCGTTGATCGGATTGCCGTGCGCATTGATTGTGCACCGGTACTCTCAACCAACGCGGCAATCGTCATGAAAGATCCTCTCGATTTCACCGGGAAAGTTACTCTGGTTACGGGCAGCTCGCGCGGTATTGGCGCGGAGATGATTAGAGGTTTCGGGACACGCGGCGCACAATGCGTGGTGAATTACCTCGCCGACGCGCAGGGACAAAATAAAGCCGATGCTCTCGCTGTAGCGAAGGAACTGAATGAACCGCTGGTAATCGAGTGCGACGTGACGCAGCCGCAGCAGGTCGAAGCGATGATGAAGCAGATACAGGATCAGCGCGGCGGGCTCGATATCCTGGTAAATAATTCCGGGATTATCAGCGATCGCACCATTAAAAAGATGTCTCCGGACGAATTCGAGAGCGTCATCCGCGTCAATCTCATCGGGACGTTCACAGTCACGCAGAAAGCAGCGGCGCTTCTGCGCAACGGCGGACGAGTGATCAACATGTCGTCCGTGAGCGGACAGATGGGATTGTTTGGCCAGGCGAATTATTCGTCGAGCAAAGCCGGAATTATTGCGCTGACCAAAGTTTCAGCACGCGAGTTTGCGCGGCAGAACATAACCGTGAACGCAATTGCGCCTGGATTCATCGATGTAGGAATGAGCAAAGGCATGCCCGAGGAAGTGACGCAGAACTTCATTAAACAAATTCCGCTCGGCCGCCTGGGCGAAGCTCACGAGATTGTCGACGCGGCTTTGTTCCTGGCGTCGCCAATGGCAAGTTACATTACCGGACACGTGCTCAACGTGAACGGCGGATTTTACTTGCGGTGATCTAGCCTTTGTCCCCGGTAGCCTTCGCGAAGGCGGATCAGTCCAATTTCTGCACGAGCAGCCACACCAACGCGGAAAGCATTGCTGCGAATGTCGATAAAACGAGCGTGGCGCGCTTGGTCTGCCGTAGTTTGAACGCTGGTTTGGGAATGTCGTCGTGAAGGTGACTGGCCTCGAATAATTTCAGCAGGGCAAAGGCGACGACGAAACCCACCGCAGCCCACTTGAGGCATCCCAGAGTCAGGTCCACCGGGCAGAGGGTAGCGCAGACGACCGGCTCGCTCAAGTCCGGTGCTGCAATCTCTCTTGCCTGGAGGCGAAGGGCCAGCCACGCGAGTGCAGCACATTCGTTCATCCGAACCCACCACGATTCGAGCCCAATGATTCCCCTTGGGAATGTGTTGACTGAAATTCTGCGGTCTGTTTACGATAATCATTATGACCACAAAAATCTTTGCTCTGCTTTGCCTAATCGGGTTCGCCGGAGTTTGTATCGCGCAAGATCAGTCACCCAGTCCGGGCGAATCACCAGCGAAAGAGCCAACGAAACGGGCACATAAGAAAGCCGAGACGAAAGCCTCGGCAGCTGAGACCGCCGCATCGCCTTCAGCGGCTGCCTCACCCGCAACTTCGCCCAAAGCGAAGCGCGCTCTCAGACAAGCCGACGCTGCAACAGCAGCAAGTCCAGCCGCGTCACCTGCAGCTTCCCCAAAGGGAAAACACGCCCAGACAAAGACCGGCGCTGCAGCAGTGGCAAGTCCAGCCGGCTCACCGGCAGCTTCCCCCAAGGGAAAACACGCTCAGACAAAGGCCGGCGCCGCAGCAGTGGCAAGTCCTTCGGCATCAGCGTCACCAGCTAAATTCAACCTCAGCGATTTGTTCAAACCGAAAACCTCGACGGCAGCAGCCAGTCCCGCCGCCGCGGGCCCAGCCCCAGCGAAAAACACGAGCACTCAGGTAGCGACGAAAGCGCCCGCGCCTGGCGGAGGCCACGGCAAGGTTTGGGTTAACACCGAGACGCACGTTTATCACAAGGAAGGCTCGCGTTTCTACGGGACCACGAAAAAAGGTCAATACATGACCGAACCCGAAGCGGTTAAGGCTGGAAACAAGCTTGGAGCCGAGCGGTATTAAGCAGACGGAGAGTCTACTTCCGCTGCAATATTTTGCAGCGCATCAGCCAAGGTTTCGAAGGTCGCGATCTTCACGTTCGCTCCATAATGGAATTGCGACAGGATATTGAGACCGATGTCCTTGTGCGGATCGGGCATCACTCGCGTGACCGAGGCGACATTTTTCTCGGCGATCGCGTCCATTATCTCGGCGATGTGCCGCGCCGCTGCGGAATCCATTGACTCAAGCCAGCGGAAATCCGCCAGAACGTGAAACCCGGGCGCGACGTCCTGCAACAGCTCACGGATCCGTTGCGCGGCTAGGTTTGCTTCCTCGGCCGTGACCCTTTGCGCAGCGCTGATCACCAGTAGGCGTTTCGATTGGTCGAGCTCAACCGCATACATACTTGGTCATCACACGAACCAGACGGGGTCGCAAGTATGTCACTGCGCAGTCCGAAATGCCGCGGCAGACGTGGGCCTTCGTCGCTACGGCGTGACACGGGAGAAAGCTGCTACAGCGCGTTTTGAAAGAACGCGTTTTCGAAAGTCGGTTGAAACGCACCAGACTTGGTCGCGCCGATCCGGAATCGGGAACTGATTTCGAATTGCGTGGCGCAATAAGTTTCGACGTCGTTCCTGCCGCACTTCTCGAGCGACGCCCGCACCGTGCTTAATGCGAGTGCCGGCGTGTTGCAATCACGGCTGAGATGCCCCAGCACGACGCGGTCGATTTTTCCGGGTAACAAGTCCTCGATCACGCCCGCCGCAGCCGTGTTGGACAGATGTCCGTGCCGCGACTGGATGCGCTGTTTCACCGGCCAGGGCCGGTGCGTGTCGTTCTGCAAAAGTTTTTCGTCGTGATTAGTCTCGATCACGAGCGTTTGCACTTCTCGCAAGCGTTCGACGATTAACTTGGTCACGTAACCGAGGTCGGTAATAAACCCGAGGCTGCCTGAGCCGGCGTGAAACACGAACCCCAGCGGGTCCACCGCGTCGTGCGGGACGGGGAACGTTTGCACAGTGATATCGCAAATAGAAAACTCGGCGCCGGTCGCAAAGATCCGCCAGTTGCGGTGCGCCTCGAATGCTCCGTCACCGCGAACCGATTCCGCCGTTAATGCATTGGAATAAATCGGCACATTGAATTTTCGGCAGAGAACTTCGAGTCCGCAGATGTGATCGCCGTGCTCGTGTGTCAGAAGGACGCCATCAAGTTGCTCCGGCGTGACGCCGCAGAGTTCAAGGCGCAACACCAATTGTCGCGCGCTTAGTCCGCCGTCGATGAGAACCTTGCAATGATCAGTCGCGACCAGCGCGCTGTTTCCCGCGCTCCCGCTGCCGAGCATAGTCAAGCTGAACACGGGTCTCAAGATAGACGCGTGATTTCAGCTTATGCAAACTGAATTGTCGCGGGAACAATCCTGTCGGCGATGCAGAAGCGACAATCGTCTTGCACAGGCGGTGCGTTCTGGTCAGAATCGGCGTCCTATTCCAAAACGAAAGGACCGCTTATGACAGTTGGAGCATCTCTCCACATCGGTCTCAACGCTGTCGATCCAAAACACTACAGCGGCTGGGACGGACAACTCACCGCGTGCGAGTTCGACGCAAACGACATGCAAGCTTTGGCGAAAACCCAAGGCTTCACGAAAGTAACCAAACGCCTTACGAAAAGGGCGACACGCAATCGGGTCCTGGCCGACATCAAAGCCGCAGCGGCGAAACTGAAACGGAACGACATCTTCTTTCTCACCTATTCGGGGCACGGCGGCCAGGTGCCGAACACGGGGAACGATTTTGAGCCGGATGGCTACGATGAAACATGGTGTTTGTACGATGGCGAACTCATTGATGACGAGCTTTATGCTGCGCTAAAGCAATTTGTTAGGGGCGTGCGGATTTTTGTGCTGTCGGACAGTTGCCACAGCGGCACGGTACTTCGTGCAGCGCACTTCTCCGCGCTCGGTCTAAAGCCGGTGCGTCCGCGTATGATGCCGCGCGATATTGCGCTGCGCGTTTACATGGACCACGAAAAGTTCTACGACAAACTCCAACAACGTAGCGCCACTCGACGCACGAGAATGGACGCTACCGCGTTTTTGATCTCCGGCTGTCAGGATAACCAAACAAGCGCAGACGGCGACCGCAACGGGTTGTTCACCGAAACGCTGCTTGCTGTTTGGAAAAACGGAAAGTTCAACGGCGATTATCCCGGCTTTCACCAATCGATCGTCAAACTAATGCCGCCAACGCAATCACCGCATTATTTCACCATCGGACGGACTAACGAACAGTTCGAGAGCCAGAAACCGTTCACAGTTTGACTGAGATGAGAGTCCTCGTCGTTCACGGACTCGGTCACCAGGAGAAGAACCCGACAAGCTGGCAGCCGCTCTGGGAAAAGACGCTGCAGGATGTTCTGCAAAAATGGAACGAATCCCTCGGGGTTGAAGTCCGTTTCGCAGAATACGATGACCTCTTTGGCGACACGCCGATGACTGTTGGCGGTACGCTCGGCGGATTCGGCCGGCTGTTGTGGGATGAGGTCAGGTATTCGGTGGCCGACAGGATTTCAGGTTTGTTTGGAAGGCGGCGCGCTTTTGGCGAGGAAGTTGGTGAAGGGGCAAAGTGGAAGATCGGCATGGTGACGCAGTTTGCCGAAGACGAAAAGCTGCGGGAGCGCCTGCGCGAAGCTCTAACTAAACAGATCAAAGCGGTCGAACCCGACGTGGTGTTCGCGCACAGTCTCGGGACACTTTTGACTTACGATCTGTTTCTGCATCCGCCGCAAAACAGGATCATTCGCGACCGGTACTTCATCACGTGCGGGTGCCAGATAGGTCGATCCGCGCTGCGCAGTCTGTTCGGTGGCCGCCTGGAAATGGTGGCTGCACGCGAGTGGTACAATTTGTACAACCAAAATGATGATGTGCTCGTGGTTCCGTTCACGATTTACGCCAACAATTTCCAAACTATCGAGACCACATTCGAACTCGCGGGCGTGGGGGACCACGACGCCGTCGAATACATCCGCCATGGTAATGCACAGAGCAAAGTCTGGCGCGAAATCGCAGGACTGCCGCGGCCTCGTGTTCTTGCACAGCAATCGGCAGACGCGAAGGCAAAGCCGAAACGAGTTACTGTTACTGAAGATGTAGGGGAAAAGCAGGTCACCGCCTCGGTTGCGACCCGCACGCCGCGTCGCGCTTTCCTTGTCGGTATAAACGATTACCCGAATCCCGACGATCGTCTTGAGGGTTGCGTCAACGATGTATTCAAAATGAGTGCGGCGCTGCAACAGGTTGGGTTCGACGCCGAAGACATTCGCATTCTTCTTAATGAACGGGCGACTGGCGCGGCCATCCGTGAACGCTTCACATGGTTACTGGAAGATCCGCAACCGGGCGATCAACGTGTGTTCTTTTACTCCGGACACGGCGCCCAGGTTCCAGATTACAACAGTGACGAAGTCATTGATCATACTGACGAGACGTTTGTGCCGTTCGATTTCGACTGGAACGACAGGTCCTCTTACTTGACTGACGATAACTTCAACGATCTATACGCGCAGCTCCCATACGAAACTGCGTTCATTGCATTTCTGGATTGTTGCCACTCCGGAGGATTAACGCGAGCGGGTGGCGCAAAGGTGCGCGGTCTTAATCCGCCCGATGATATTCGACACCGGATGTTGAAATGGAATCGCGAGCGCGAGTTGTGGGAACCGCGCAAGTTGGCCGAAGAACGTGAACTTCCCAGGTTCCTGGAAGACACTAACGCGTACACGGGTAAAAGCGGCGCTTCGAATCGCATCCTGCGCGGGGTGCCACTGCGCGCGTTGGCGAAGGACAAAGAGACCCGCGACATGCGCGAGACGGAGCATGGTCATAAAGGTCCGTATCTCCCGCTCATTTTCGAAGCATGCGGCGAGGACCAATACGCGTACGAGTATCGCGACGGCGTCACCGCGTATGGCGCGTTTACTTATTTCATTACAAAAACGCTTTTTGACCTCGGGCACGAACACGCCGGCACACGCAGGAAACGGAAGTTCACTTTTCAAGATCTTGTGATCAACGTCGCCGAAGTGATGTCGCCGTACTACAACCAGCAACCGCAACTGGTTGGACCAAAAGCCTGGCGCAAAGCCGAGGTGCCATGGAAAACGCCGCGGCGTGCGAGACCTCCTCGCCGCAGGAAGCGCTGACTATAGCTGCCTCGCTGTGCGAGGCGAAGCCATAGGTATTACGAGCCCGGTTCGCGCGGCTCACACATACGCGGCTATAGGCTGGCCTCTATAATTGGATCGCTTTATTGCGCCCAACCGATTTACTTACGGACGTATCAAACTGAGGAGAAACTTATGCCATTAACTCGCCGCAATTTTCTCATCCGTGGTTCGCTGTCGCTGGCTGGGGGAGCGCTTTCGTCGGTTCTCGTCGAAGCTAAAACCAAGGAAAACGCTCCTGCCGATTTCAAAGACTGGGAATCGGTACGCCGACAATTTGAACTGGCCCCCGATTACATTCATTTCGCATTGTTTTTTCTAGCCTCCCACCCAAAACTTGTGCGTCAGGCGATAGAGCAATACCGGGCGAAGATAGATGCAAATCCGTTGCTTACCGTTGAGGGCGCGATTTTCGAACAGACAAACGAGAACATCCCGTTGCAAGTCTGCCGTGCCATCGCCAACTACATTGGCGGCGACGGGCAGGACATCGCGTTGACGCAAAACACGACGACGGGTTTGGCCCTTCTCTACCATGGGCTGCCGTTGCGCGAAGGCGACGAGATCCTGACCACTACGCACGATCACTATGTGCATCACGAATCAATCCGGCTTGCCACGGGGCGGTGCGGAGCGACCTGGCGGAAAATTCCGCTCTTCGATTCTTACGACTCGATTTCGCCGGATGAAATAGCCGAACGCATTCGCAAAGCGATCGGACCAAAGACGCGAGCCGTCGGCGTCACCTGGGTGCACTCCAGCAGCGGCGTGCGGCTGCCGATCGCCCGGATCGCTGAGACATTGGCGGAAGTAAACCGCAGCCGCGACGAAAAGGATCGTGTACTGCTGATCGTTGACGGCGTGCACGGGTTTGGCGTGGAAGATCCAAAGATCACGGCGCTGGGATGCGACGCGTTTGCGGCTGGCACACACAAATGGTTGTTCGGTCCGCGGGGCACCGGTTTCGTTTGGGCAAAGCCAGCGGTTTGGCAGAGGATGCGTCCAGTGATTCCATCGTTTAGTTCGCCGGACCTTTTCGCAGCGTGGGAGGAGGAACAGGAGCCGGCGTCTGCGGCGCGAGCGGCATGGTTTTCACCGGGCGGATTCCAAGCGTTCGAACATTTTTGGGCATTACCGCAAGCGATTCGTTTTCACCAGAACATCGGCTCGGCGCGAATCACCGCGCGGATACACGAGCTGAACGCCCAAATGAAAGACGGCCTTGCGCGCACGTCCCGTGTCCAGCTCTACACACCGCGCGATGAAAATCTTTCCGCCGGCATGGTCTGCTTCGATGTGAAAGGGATGAAACCGGAAGGGGTAGTAGAGCGTCTTCTCGCTCAGCGCATCGTCGCTTCCACGACTCCGTATCGCATATCGTATGCGCGCGTGGCGTGCAGTATCGTCAACACTCCGCAGGAAGTCGAGACGGTGCTTCGAGCCATTCGTGAATTGGCGTAAGCGATGTTGCGCGTCTCACAGAGACGCGGCTACACGGTTTCCGCCGCTAACGCTTCGATGAATTCCCGAGGCGTCTCGGCGTTGAGCAATCTTGATCGGATCGTCTCATCCTTCACCAGTCGCGCAAGAGTGCCGACGCAAACCAGATAATCGCTGAGCAAGCGTTCGGGAACGCCGATTACGAAAATGAGATTCGCGCGTTGTTGATTTTCGCCGAATGGAACGCCGGCGCGGCTGCGCCCTACGCCAATCACAATTTCATTAACCAAGTCCGTGCGCGCATGTGGAAACGCGACGCCGTTTTCGACAGCGCTCGGATGCTTCTGCTCACGCGCGAGCACTTCTTTAACAAAAGCTTCAGGTTTAGCGATTTTCCTGGCGCTGATGTCGGACGCGAGCACGTCCACGATCTCGCGAATCGCATTCGCCGGTTTTCGCCAACGCAACCGGAGGATCAACTGTTGTTCCGTTAGCAGATCTGCGAGCGCGATAGGCATTAAGGGTGGAGAGATTTATTGGATTATGCGGCAAACGCAGTTATCCAGTTAAATAGCAAGCTGTGGCAACTCAAGATACAGCGGTAAGGCCGAAAGAGGAACGAACAGTTTCCTTGCAGCGGAGCCTTTACGACCCGGGCTATGTCAATGCGATGTCGCATTTTTATCGGGGCGAACTGGGGCGGATCATGGTGTGGCGGCAACGGCTGGATGTTACGACCAACTGGGCCATCACCAGCAGCACAGCCATTATCACAATCGCTTTTTCCACGCGCGCGGTGCCGCACATCATTTTCTTTTTTAACTTGGCCATCGTTGCTGTGCTGCTCTGGATCGAGGCGCGCAGATACCGTTTTTACGACGCCTTTCGCGCGCGCCTCCGCATGCTTGAAGCGCACTTTCTTGTCCCGATGGTCATGGAAAATCGCGACCTGCTTCAGGGCGAATGGAAAAAGCTCGTCTGCGAAGATTTGATTTTGCCCTGCTTCAAGATCACGAAATTGGAAGCGATCGGGCGCCGGATGAAACGGAATTACATGTTCATTTTCATCCTGATCTTGGTCGCGTGGCTGACGAAAATCTTTTTGCACGCCACCGCGCCGATCAACGATGTCTTATCGTTTTATTACGCGCTGCGCATCGGGCACATCCCGTCGTGGGTCGTGGCGATGGTTTTCGTTGGCACGTTTATCACTGTCATTTCCATCACCATTTACGTCAGCAGAAGTTCCTCCGGCGAAATCTCCGAGTTTGGCACGCACCGCTCGCTCTGGCGCATTTAAGGCGTGCAGACGCGACAGCAATCGTGCTACAACGAATTCATGAGGACCTTTACCAGCTACATCAGCAGATTTCTTCTGATTCTCATCTTCTTCTCTGCAGTCTCGCTAGCCAACGCCTCGGCTAAGCCAGGTGGCCGTCTCATTGTGATCAGAGTGGCGAACTCGGTTGGAACCTTGCCGCCAACCTAAAGATCGACGGCCAAACCGTTGCGAACATTGTCCAGGGTCGCCGGTACGACCATCGCATCCCAGCCGGGCGACATGTACTGACGGTTTCAGCCGTGCCAAACAACGACATGAGCCAGCCGACCTCGATCACTGTAAACGTGCGGCCAGGCGCAACCTACATCTTTACCGCGCTGTGGGATTCCGACCACGTCTATCTCCGGCCAACCACCTTGTCGCCCGCGGAGATGGCAAAATTAGGACTTTGAGAAGCGCTATTTAATCTTCGCCAGGATCCCTTCCATCTCGTTCCGGCGAAACGCGCGCAAGGTTTGGCCTTTGACGTTACCGAGTGAACCCACCTTAAGCATGAACGCGCTCATGGTCTCATCATCCGGCGCCTCCACAATGACGACTGCATCGTAAGCGCCCATCGTCCAGTATTCCTCGACGATCTTCATTCCCATCTTCTTCGCTTCGGCGATGGCAGCGTCGCCGCGTTTCACTGTGTCTTGAATGTTGCGAATCCCCTGGTCTCGAAACTGAATCAGACAGACATAACTAGCCATATTGTGTTACTCCTTTTGTGTTGTTGTGGACTGAAAGAGTAATGCGAATCTCTGGCTGCGCAAAAATCGGCAAACGTCTGGAGCGCGGGCAAAACTTACTCCGCCGGTTCGGTCTCGTGAAGGCGACCGTAATCCACCGTGAGCTGTCCTTGCCCTGATTGCGTATAGATTTCGACGAAACGTTCGCCAAAGCGAACATCGCGCCAAGTGTAATCCTGTTGCGTCTGCACGGCCGCCGCAATGACGGGATCGACGCCGACAACTGAAACGAAAAAAAGAGCGCGCTCGGTCTCCAGCGATTCGGGTGTCGCCTGGTGGAGCGGACTTGTTTCATCGATCACGTGTCGGAGAGTCAAAGCTGCCGGGAAAACAGTCAGCCGATCGAAATGCAATTTCAGGTTGTAAAAGTATCTGAAATCGCCGCCTTCGATCAAAGGCTCATCACGAGAAAACATGATCCGAAATTCCGCCTCGACGATACTGTGATGATTTTCGTTGCCGACGCGCACCATTAAGGTCGACTTCCCATTCAACGGCGCGATCACGATCGACCTGCTAAAGGCGACGCGCGCAATTGGACGCGAAAAACGAACAAAGATCAGTCCCGTCATCACAGCGAGTAGGAAGAGGCCGCTCATGATCTCGATGGTGGTAACGATGTGGCCGTACAACGTCTGCGGATACATGTGGCCGTAGCCCACCGTGGCCAGCGTCTGTACGCTGAAAAAGAAGCAATCAAAAAACCAATGCCCGCCAGTGCTGCCGGCTATGCTGTTTTGCTGGAAACTGTAAAGCGCGGCAAACAGAACATTCAGAGTAATGTACAGCGTGGCAGCAAACACGGCAAACTGTGGCCAACGCAAACTCAGCAGCCAGCGATAAACGTCGCGCCATCTCCACGCGTCCGTATTAACTTTAACGAACTCGACCTGTCCCGAACGAAACGCAACGGGAGTAGGTTTCCTCTTCATCTTCATTTAATCAGCGGTCGCGGCGAATTGGTCAACAAATCCAGCGACAACTCCGAAGGCTCGCTGGTCGACCTCTTCCTGCGTTTCGCC